>CAZYQJ010000457.1:0-4955 GCA_964649925.1 uncultured Litorilinea sp. | reverse complement strand
GTCGTCGGGGGTGGTGTCGGGCCAGCTATTGTTGCCTCCGCCCATATTCACATTCTGGGTCAGGGTCGGCTGTGCATAGGCGCCGGTATCGTCGTCATAGTAGATCAACTCTGTTTGGGTCGGCGGGTCGGCCCAGTCCTTCGCCCAGTTGGCCGCAAAGAAGTTGAGGAAGAGGTCTTCCACGCTCCACTTGCCGCCGCTCAAGCTAGGGACAAGGCTGTCCAAGACATAGAGCGAGTCCATGAGATCGCAGCGCGCATAGTGTTCATACATGGCATCCATGTGATGCCAGGGGTCAGTCGGATTCCCGATCGTCCCAAGCTGCTCGACAAAATACTTGTTAAAGCGGTTGCCATAGGACTTATCATACATCGAGGTCAGGTTGTTATAGCCGTTGCCGCTGTAGCCGGTGGCGTCCAGCGCAACATCCACGCTGTCCGCGCCCAGGTCGGCGTAGCCCTCGACAAACTCGCTGTTGCCGGGATAGCCGGGTTTGATAGCGTTGGCATAGCACCCGTCATCATATGAGAATTGTAGATAGTGCTGCGCCTCGTGATAGACCGTCCACTGGCCGCCGCCGCCGCGCACCATCGGCGAATCAATGCCGATCCAGCAGTTGCCGGGGCTGGCCCAATAGGCAATGCCCGACCAACCAATGCCGTCCTCCATGCGGACATTGACATTGTCGCCGCAGCCGGTGTCATAGAGGTGATGCCCGCCCGAGTCGCTGTTGAAACGCAGCCAGGCATCTTCAAACCACTCAGCCACCTGCACAGCTTCAGCGTCACTGTTGATCCAGTGGGAAAGGGTGACATTGCTGCCGTCCACCGTACGCTGGACGGTCGAGACCACTTGTGAATACCAGATCGTCACCGACTTATCCACGCCATTCACGCTGAACTCATGCACATAACATTCATCTAGCAAATACCCGTCAATCGTGGGGCCTCCGGCACAGGCCGCGCCCACAGCCGCGGGTTCTACTGCCGCTTCGGCAGAACTGGACATTGCCACAGGGGGCGCATCCCCTTCATGGTCGTGCCCGTCATGCGCCAGGGCTGTGGCGACGCTCAAGCACAGCCCGAGACACACGGCCCAGACGACGACAACAGTACGTGGTATGGACATAGCATTCCTCCTTGACGGTCCTGAAAAGTTACGCTGTGTGGGGCGGGGGATGGCATCAGCATAGGCGCGTCAGGCCATCCTGGCTGTGCACGGCGGCATCCGCCAGGAGTGTTCTACTGCACACGAAGTGGGTGAACCACGCTGCTGCCATCATTGGGGAGCGATGGGCAGCCGGTTGACAGCCCGATCACCCTATGCTAGATTGCCAAAAGAGGGACGTTCCATTCCACCTGTGCATGTACAACGCTTCCAACCCACGGGCGAAAGCCCCACGCGGTGGGGCCTCCCCCTAGAAAGCGACATCCGGCTATGGCACAACCCCGGCAGTACACTGCCGATAACCTCTTGGTGCGCCCGCAGCATGACGCCAGCGACCCTGACCTGATCCTGTCCATTACGCCCGAAACGGTTGGCTGGGACTATATCCATTTTCAGGCGCGACGCCTGGCGACCGGCCAGCGTTGGTCTTTCAAGAGCGGCGAACACGAACTGGCACTGGTCAACTTCACCGGACGCTATCGCGTCGACTCCAATCGCGGTTCCTGGCAGGGGATCGGCGGTCGCCAGAGCGTCTTCACCGGGGCGGCCCATGCCCTTTACCTGCCGCGCCGCACCGAGTTCACCGTCACCGCCGAAGAGGGCGGCGAGTTCGCCGTTACCTGGGTCGCCACAGACCAGGATCATGACCCCTGGCTCATCCGCCCGGAAGACGTGCCCATCTCGGTCCGCGGCGGCGACAACGTCAGCCGCCAGATCAACGACCTCCTGCCGCCTGGTTCGCCCGTGCACCGGCTGGTGCTGGTCGAGGTCTACACGCCCAGCGGCAACTGGAGCAGCTATCCCGGCCATAAACATGACGTGCATATCGAGGATGAAGCGGGCAACCTGGTCGAAGCGGACCTGGAAGAAGTCTATTTCTACAAGATCGACCGGCCCGAAGGCTATGCCTACCAGCGCGTCTACACCGATGAGAATTCCCCTCTCCATCAGGCCGGTTATCCGATCGATGCCCTGATGCAAGCCGGGGACAACTGCGCCGTCCTTGTACCGGAGGGCTATCACCCTGTGGTGAGCGCGCCCGGTTACACTACCTACTATCTCAATGTGCTGGCGGGCAGCGCGCAAAGCCTCGCCAACCAGGACGACCCGCGCTATAGCTGGGTCAAAGAGAGCTACACCTCTGTGGATCCCCGGCTGCCGCTCTATTAGCGGCGGCCCCACATGAAAGCGCAACACCCATGGCCGACACGCATGACCGTACCTACGATTCGCTTCACATGGGCCGCTCGTCCATCGACCTCTACAGCAACGACGTGGGCGCACCCTTTGTCGAGATCACCAGCTTCGCCGCCTATGTGGGCGGGTCGCCCACCAACATCAGCGTCGGCGGGCGGCGGCTTGGCCTCAAAACCGCGCTCCTCACCGGCTTGGGCGTGGACCCCGTAGGCGACTTTATCTGGCACTTTCTCAATAATGAAGGCGTCGAAACCCGGTACTCACCGCGCAAGCCAGGCCACCGCACCAGCGCGGTCGTGCTGGGGATCGAGCCGCCCGACAAATTCCCGCTGGTCTACTACCGTGACAACTGCGCCGACATCGAACTCACCATCGACGATGTGCTGGCCGCACCCGTGGCCGACAGCAAGGTGCTCCAATTTGCCGGGACAAATCTCTCCAAAGAACCCAGCCGCAGCGCCACGATGTTCGCCGCCGAGCAAGCGCGCCGCGCCGGAACCGACGTCATCTTTGACGTAGACTTCCGGCCCGACCAGTGGCATGACCCGCGTGCCTTTGGCGTGGTCGTGCGCTCCGTGCTGCCGCTGGTGGATGTCGTAATCGGCACGCGCGACGAGATCAACGCCTCCATGCTCACCGACCCGGCGCAGATGCAACTCACCCACTCGCAGGTCTCCGACACCAAAGTGGCGGGCGACACCGAACGCGCCATCGCTACCCTGCTCTCCTATGGCCCCAAAGCCGTGGTGGAGAAGGTCGGCGCACAGGGCGCGCGCATCCACCTGCCCCGCGGTGAGGTCATCGAAGCCCCGGGCTATCCCGTCGAAATCTACAACATCCTGGGCGCGGGCGATGCATTTGGCGCGGGGTTTCTCTATGGCTATATCCACGGCTGGGGCTGGCGCAAGTCAGCGCGGCTGGGCAACGCGTGCGGCGCCATCGTGGTGACCAAACACGGCTGCGCCAACTTCATGCCCACCTATGACGAAGTGATGGCGTTTGTGGCCGAACGCGGCGGCTTGGACTAACAGGCAACAACGCACCGACTGTTCCACCCTCTGGCATCCGCTGCTTCACCGAAGGAGGCAGATATGAGCAATGCATCGACCGTACGCTTGACCACTGCCCAGGCAGTGATCCGCTTTCTGGCGGCGCAGCAGGTAGCGCGTGACGGGCATCAACTGCCCTTCTTTGCCGGTTGTTTTGGCATCTTCGGGCATGGCAATGTGTCCGGCATCGGCCAGGCGCTGCAACAATATCCGCACTTCCGCTTCTACCAGACCCGCAACGAACAGGCCATGGTGCATACCGCGGTGGCCTATGCCAAACACCGCAACCGGCTCCAGACCCTGGCCTGCACCACGTCCATCGGCCCCGGCGCGACCAACATGATCACCGGCGCGGCCACGGCCACGGTCAACCGCATCCCGGTTCTGCTCCTGCCCGGCGACATCTTTGCGCGGCGCAACGTGGCCCCGGTCCTCCAGCAACTGGAATCGGAGCACAGCCTGGACATCTCGGTCAACGATTGCTTTCGCCCGGTCAGCCGCTATTGGGATCGGATCAACCGTCCCGACCAGTTGATCCTGGCGCTGCCCGAAGCCATGCGCGTCCTCACCAGCCCGGCGGATACCGGCGCGGTCACGCTGGCCCTGCCCCAAGATGTCCAGACCGAAGCCTATGACTTCCCCGCCGCGCTCTTTGAAGAACGCGTCTGGCATATCCCGCGCAACCGGCCCGATGCCGCCGCGCTGGCGCGTGCCGTCGAATGGATTCGTTCCGCCAAACGCCCGCTGATCATCGCCGGGGGTGGCGTTCTCTACAGCGAAGCCACCGAGATGTTGCGCCAATTCGTGGATCAGACCGGCATCCCCGTGGGCGAGACGATGGCTGGAAAGGGCAGCCTGCGCTATGACCACCCGCTCTGCCTGGGGGCCATCGGCGCGACCGGCACATCCGCGGCCAACCTCTATGCAGAACAGGCCGACCTGATTATCGGCATCGGAACCCGCTACAGCGACTTCACCACGGCCAGCAAGACCCAGTTCCAGCACCCGGACGTGCGCTTTGTCAACATCAACGTCGCCGAATTCGACGCCCACAAACACGCCGCCCTGCCTTTGGTCGGTGATGCGCGCGTCACGCTCGAAGAACTTGCCGCAGCCCTGGCAGGCTACCGGCTGGACGACGCCACCCGCAGCTATGCCCAGGAACTGCACGATGCCTGGGAAGCCGAAGTAGACCGCATCTACGCCATCCGCCACCAACCGCTGCCCAGCCAGGGCGAACTGATCGGCGCGGTCAACGAGTACGGCGACCCCAATGCCGTCATGGTCTGCGCCGCGGGCAGCCTGCCGGGCGACCTGCACAAGCTGTGGCGCACCCGTCACCCCAAGCAGTATCACCTGGAGTACGGCTATAGCTGCATGGGCTACGAGATCGCGGGCGGCCTGGGTATCAAAATGGCCGACCCTACCCGTGAAGTCTATGTCATGGTGGGCGACGGCAGCTATCTCATGCTCTCCAACGAGATCATGACCTCCATCCAGGAAGGCTATAAGCTGACGATCATCCTGATGGACAACTTCGGC
>CAZYQJ010000456.1:0-4959 GCA_964649925.1 uncultured Litorilinea sp. | reverse complement strand
GATCGCGCGTATCTGCCAACTGGTACAGGGGATGCCGCTGGCGCTGGAATTGGCGGCAGCCTGGGTGCGCGTGCTGTCCTGCCACGAGATTGCCGAGGAGATCGCCAAGAGTCTTGGCTTTCTCACGACGACGCTGCGCGACCTGCCTGAACGCCATCGCTCGTTGCAAGCGGTCTTTGACCATTCCTGGAAGTTGCTCACCGTCGAAGAACAACGCGTCTGTGCTGCGTGTTCCGTCTTTCGTGGCGGCTTCACGCGCGAGGCTGCGTTGGAGGTGGCGGGGGCGTCCCTGCCGCTCTTGGCGGCGCTGGCCGACAAGTCCTTGCTGCGTCGCGAACTGAATGAGCGCTATGAAATCCACGAACTGGCCCGGCAGTATGCAGCGGCGCGGCTTGCCGCGTCTCAACAGGAAGCTCAGGCGCGCCACCGCCATCTTATGTTTTTTCTGCACTTTGCCGAGACAGCCGAACCGCAAATCCGCAGTGGCCAGCAGGTGGCGCAGTGGTATGAGTGGGTGGAGAACGAACACGACAACCTGCGCGCCGCCCTCGACTGGTCACTGACCAGCGGTGAATTAGCGCCGGGGTTGCGCATTGTGGGTGCACTGTGGACGTTTTGGATGGACCGCGGCCATGCGCCTGAAGGACAAGCCCAGGCGGAGCAATTTCTGGCGCGACCAGAAGCAGCGGTGCCTACCTATCTACGCGCCAGAGCGCTGCATACGGCCGGGGTATGTGCCTTCTTTTGCGGCCGTTACACGGCCGCGCGTGCCTGGCTTACAGAAGGGATTGCCCTTGCCCGCAAATTGGGGCCAAATGGAAAGCTTATCTTGGCGATGACGCTCGTCACACAGGGGCACACACTCATTAGTTTACGCGACCTTGACGCCGTGCAGGCGTTGAGCCGGGAAACGTTGATCCTGGGCCAAGAATTGCAGGCTGTTTGGATCAGGGGCCATGCGTTGTATCAACTGAGTGATCTCGCCTGGCAGCGAGGTGATGTGGCAAGCGCACGCCAGTACTCTCTCGAGAGTTTGGCATGCTTTGAGGCCGACGGCAATAGCGTTATGTGCGGGTATGCACTGATGGAATTAGGCTCCATGCTCTACGAACAAGGCGACTATGCGACGGCGCATACGTACATTCGCCAGGCCCTGACCATCTTCGAGGAATTGGACGATAAAGTCAGGATCAGCAACGCGTATACGCAGTTGGGGCAGCTTGCCATGGCGCAAGGCAGCGACGAAGAGGCACAGGAACGCTTGACCAAGGCGCTCATGCTCATACACGAAACGGGTCATCTGAACGACCAAATCGATCCGCTTGATGCGCTGGGGCGGTTGGCACAACGGCAAGGTGACTATGGGCGGGCATGCACTCTGCACCAGGAGAGCCTCGCCCTATGCATTGAGACGAAGCACCCAGCCCGGCTCGCGCGCACGCTGGAAGCGTTTGCGTGTCTAGCGGCAAGGCAAGGGCAGGCGGAAGCAGCTGCGCGTCTCTTTGGCGCGGCCGAGACCTACTTTGCTACGACGCAGGCGCCATTCGAGCCTACCTGGCGTCGGGAGCATGATCAGCTGGTTGCCAACGCACGCACACAGTTGGGGGAAGCGGCCTTTGCCGTGGCCTGGGCGGCGGTCGCGGCAATGACCTTGGACGACGCGAGCGCGCTGATAGAGGCGCAACGGCAGGTTTGAAGCATCGTATTCGCTTCCATGAGGGGAGGATTCGAATGCCTGATCCCTTGTTAGCCACCAAGGTCAGTTTGCCGTTGCTGCGCCGCCGATGCGTGCCCAGAAGAGGCGCCCTCCAGCGTCTGAGCGCAGGGCTGGAGGAAAACCATCTGCTCACCTTGATCTGCGCCCCGGCTGGCTATGGCAAAACGACTACCCTTCGCCTGTGGCTGGAGGAAGTCAGTCGACCTGTCGCCTGGGTCAGGCTCGAAAGAACCGATAACGAACCGTCCCAATTCCTCAAATATGTGCTGACTGCTTTACAGCAGTGTGCGGATAACCTGGGCTGGGCCGCTTTGGAGGTGGTCGAGTCGGCCCGGGGGGTGAACCTTTCACTCATATCCAGTTTGTTGGTCAATGATCTGAATGCCCTGGAGCAGCCCGTCATCCTGGTCTTGGAGGATTATCACCTGATCGATAACCCGGCGATTGATGCGCTGATCGAATCGCTGCTGCACCAGGCGATCCAAACCCTGCACCTGGTCATCACAACGCGCGAGGACCCTGGCCTGTCTCTGGCGCACCTGCGCGTCAAGAACCAGCTTACAGAGATTCGCGCGGCGGACTTGCGCTTCTCACTGGATGAAGCCAGCGAGTTTTTTACGAAGGTGATGTCCATCCACCTGCCAGAGACACAGGTCGCGATCCTCGCACAACGCACGGAAGGCTGGGCCGCCGGTCTGCAATTGGCGGCTCTATCGCTCAAGGATAACCAGGATCCAGAAACGTTTATCCGCGCGTTTCGGGGCACACATCGCCATGTGCTGGATTATTTACTCGAGGAAGTCTTGTACGGCCAGACGGAGGAGGTGCGCAGTTTCTTGTGCCAGACTTCCATCCTGGATCAGTTGTCCGCCCCACTGTGTGAAGCCGTCACCGGGCAGAAAAACTGCCATCAACTCCTCCGTGATCTGGAACGAAGCAACCTGTTCTTGGTCCCCCTGGATGATCACCGCATCTGGTATCGCTATCATGTCCTGTTCGCTGAATTGCTCAAAAATCAACTGGTGCAGACCGAGCCGGATCGATGGGATGACCTCCACGCGCGTGCAGCGGCCTGGCATGGGGAGAATGGTTATGTGGACAAAGCCGTCGAGCATGCGTTTCAGGTCTCGGAGCGCAGCCTCGTCCTCCGCTTGATCGAGAGGCATGTCTTCCCAATGCTCTTTCAGGGTGAAGTCACCCCGGTGGCCGCCTGGTTTGATCGGCTGCCGGACGCTTGTCTGCATACGGCGCCGGTGCTGTGCATCAGCAAGGCGTGGTCGCTGGCGTTGATGCAGCGCGGCGCCGGACGGGCACAGGTGGATCAGGTGTTACAACAGGCGGAAGCGGCGCTGGATCGGACCCGAGCGGATGAAGCGCTGCGCAACCTAGTATCCGGGCACATCGCGAGTATTCAAGCGTTTCTCATGCAAGCACCGGCTTTCGGTGGTGAAAAGCCAGAGAAGCTGATCGAAACCTCCCAAAAGGCGCAACAACTGCTGCCGGAAGATGAAAAAGCGATTCGCAGCGTCAATGCCTTGAACATCGGCTATGGGTATACAGCGCTTGCCGATTTACCGGCGGCAGAGAGGGCATACAGACAAGCATTCGAGGACGGGGTGGCAGGCGGCAATTGGTACGCGGCCGTTTATGGCCCGATTGACTTGATCACGATCGCCATCATCCAAGGGCAGTTGCAAGATGCCCTGCAGTTGTGTGAGGAGCATATCGATCGGTTCAACCGGTTATTAGCCGGGCAGCGATTTCCACCCATTGGCGACCTCTATTGTCTAAAGGGAAGCGTTCTTCTGGAGGAGAATCACCTGGCAGAGGCGGAACAAGCGTTGACCCAAGGCGCGAGTCTCCTGCGCTGGACCGGGGAGTATGAAGCCCACATCAGAGGCTATTCAGCCTTAGCTCGATTGCGTGCCATTCAGGGTGACCGGACTGGCATGCTGGACAACCTACAGCTTCTTGAGGAGAGCAGACAGGAAGTTGCGATCTATGCGCAGGCTGTTCGCCATCGTTTGTTAGTACGGGATTGGGTTGCAGACAGAAACAGCCTGGAGGCGGCGCGTCTCTGGGTGGCGCAGGCGGCAATCAGGTTTGATGACTTACCCGATATTACCGGTGTCGATCCTGTGAGCAGTATGTATTTTCAAACGTATCTGAGCACGGCTCATATCCTGACCCGGCTGGCGGCGCTCAATCCACAGGCGTATTCATTGCTCGACGCTCATGGCTACCTTGCCCGCCAAGAAACGTTTGCCGTTGCGCACGATCTGGTTGGCTGGCTGGTTGAGATTTGGATGGTCAGGGCCTTGATGTACCAAGTGGAAGGCAAAGCACAGGATGCGTACCACATGATACAAGCAGCGCTGCGTGCCTCCGCACACCGCGGGTATTTCCGCATCTTCCTGGATGAACGCGATCTCATACGCCCCCTGCTGGAGTTCGCTGAATCTCACTTGAAAGACAATGCGCTTTGCGCTTTTGTCAGGCGTTTGCTGGAGGCAATGCCGGGAGGGTCCGTCAAAGCGAAAACCAACCTCGCCAATGAACAGAGATTGAGCGACCGGGAACTCGAAATATTGAGGCTTTTGGCTGCCGGGCAGACCTATAAAGAGATTGGAGAGCAACTCTTCCTCAGCCTGAACACCGTCCAATTCCACGTCAAGAACATCTACGGTAAGTTACTGGTCAACAAGCGGGTACAGGCGATCCAGAAAGCTACAGAGATGAAGTTGATCTGAGCGCAGCGACAAATCCACAAAACCACATATTTACCGGCCTTGGAACCACATGAATATGTGGTTCTTTTTTTGCCCTGGGCCGGACAATGAAGAGGCAACCGGAGGTTTATAGAACAAGGGAGGAGAACACAATGACAACCGAGACGATTGGATTCACGCGTAGTTGGAAGCAGGCTCTCGCACCGTCCATGACCCTGATACTCGCTCTCGTGATTCTGCTATCGATGGCCGGGACAGCCACAGCCCAAACAGCCGCGGACAAACCTGTATCGGCTGCGCCATCACAGCAAGGCCTGACCGATCCCGCCGAACTAGAGGCGTTCATGGATGATCTATTAGGCAGGCAGATGGAAGATCATCACATTGCCGGCGCTGCCGTCTCTGTCGTCAAAGACGGCAAGTTGTTTTTCGCCAAGGGCTACGGCTACGCCAACCTAGAGAAGGGCATCCCGGTCGACCCCGAACAGACAAGCTTCCGGATCGGCTCAGTCA
>CAZYQJ010000455.1:0-4964 GCA_964649925.1 uncultured Litorilinea sp. | reverse complement strand
GGGCGGCAAACTGGCCGTCAGCAACAGCCCGCGCAGCAGTTGGGCCACGGCCAGACCAACGCCGACCAACGTTACCATGAACAGCCCTTCGATCCACGGGTTATCGTCGTCGGCCAGTACCACAAAAGGATCGGCATCTAGCACCAATGCCTTTCCCATCATTTCAGGATACCGCTTTGGCTGTAACATACAGAGGTCTCGGCTTGAATAGATGTAGGATCAGGCCCGTACCGGATCGGCGTCATCCATCATAGCATAGCGCCAGGGGCGGTGCAATGTGGCTGTGCCGGGCCCGACCGGCGGGCAACCCGCCCGCGAACTCCGCCATGACCGGCGGCGAATGGTACAATGGGGCGTACTGTCGCATTGTACCTGCCCATCCACGCTGCCGATTTAGGACGCCGACCATGTCTTCGACTCCGTTCTCGCCAACCTCGCGCCCACTTGCTGCCGCCCGCCTCAAATCGTGGTATCTGCCGGTCGCGGCGGTGCTGAGCGGGCTTGTGCTGCGTCTCCTCTGGCTGGGGCACAAAAGCCTCTGGCTGGACGAGGCGCGCAGCCTGATCTTTGCCCAGTCAGGCGGCGCGCAGATTTGGGCGGGTACAGGCGAACAGTATCATCCGCCCCTCTATTACATGCTGCTGCACTACTGGATCCGGCTGGGGACTGCCGAATCGACGCTGCGCCTCTCCTCTGCGCTGGTGGACACGGTGACGATCTGCTTGATCTTTGCGCTGGCGCACCGGTTGATGGGCCGGGCCGCGGCGTTGTCCGCAGCGTGGCTGGCCGCGCTCTCCCCTTTGCTGGTGTGGTATGCGCAGGAACTCCGCAGCTACAGCCTGCTCACCCTGTTGGGGCTGGTGACGGCGCTGGCCGTGGTTCATCTCACCACGCGCCGCTGGTGGGCCTGGTGGCTGGTCTTTGTGGCGGCGATGGCCGCGGCATTGTATACGCACTACAATGCTGTGCTGCTCATCCCCGTACATCTCATTTTGCTGCTGTTTGCGCCTGTGCCGGGCGCGGCGCGGCGGCGCACCGTGTGGGCATGGCTGGCGGCCTGGCCGTTGGTCGGGCTGATCTATTGGCCGTGGCTCGCCAGTCCGGGCGCAGCCGCGTTTGTCAATCTGCTGGTTGGCGGGCGGCTCTACCCGGCGGAACTGCTGGCGGCGCGGACGGGCCTTTCCACCGGTGCGGCTACCCTGGTCATCGCCGTTACGCTGTTAGCGCTGGGCGGGCTGGCCTTGGCCGCGGCGCTGCTGATCCGGCGTCATGGGGCGCGAGGGTGGCAGCGTCTGACCGAAACTGCCTGGGTGCGCGGCGCGCTGATTGCGATCTTTGTGCTGGCGGCGGCGATCATCGTCGTGCCGCGCGGCTATGCGGCCAAACGTCTAGCCGTCGTGATCTGGCCCTATGCGTTGTTGGTTTGGGCGTGGGTCTTCCCCTGGTCGATGCGCACGCGGCGAGCGTTGGCGGCGCTGTTGCTCACGTCGCTGGCGGCGGCTGTCGTCAATATTACCCTGATCCCCAAGGACAACTGGCGCGACCTGGTGGCGGAGATCGTGGCGCATCACCGGCCAGGCGATGTGGTGTGGATTCAACCGGGCTGGCAAAATGCGCCTTTCACCTACTACCGCCCTGCCGCGGTCGATCTGCCTGTACAGACCGCGCCCCAGAATGCCGACCGGCTGGCAGAAGCGATCCAGGCGCACACACGCATCTGGCATGTCTACCAGACGTATGACCTCCCGCGCATCGACCCGGATCGCATCGTCGAACGGGGGCTGCAGGCGCAACTGGAACCCCTGACGAGTTTCGACTTTTATCGCGTGCATGCGACCCTCTATCAGCGCGCCGCGCCCGAATGATCCGAAAAACAGGGCGCGATTTGACGCACACCCCGAATGCCCGTACCATTTTGACACGCCTCAGTCCCAGGCTCCCCGGTTTGGGCGCATCTTGCGGCTGAACCTGTTACCCGAACCTGTGCTCATCTGGGAACCGGCGCGCTCCGTGTATTTTGAATGGGCTGTTTATACACTCTATCGACGACAAGGACAGAAGCAAGATGCGTTTGATTCCTCGGAAGCTCTTTTTGACACGCGGTGTCGGCATCCATAGGGAGAAATTGACCAGCTTTGAGATGGCATTGCGGGAGGCCGGGATCGCCGAGTTCAATTTGGTACGCGTCTCTTCGATCTTCCCGCCGGGCTGCCGGATCGTCACCCGCGAAGAGGGGATGCCGCTGCTTCAACCGGGCGAGATCGTGTTTGCTGTGCTGGCCGAAATGTCCACCAATGAGGCCGGAAGGCGCATCGCTTCGTCAATCGGCGTGGCTGTCCCTGCAGACCGTGAGAAGTACGGCTATCTGTCGGAACACCACGCCTATGGTGAGACCGAGCAGGAAGCGGGCGATTATGCCGAAGACCTGGCCGCCACCATGCTGGCGACGACCCTGGGCATCCAGTTTGACCCGGAGAAGGATTATAACGCCCGCCGCGAACAGTATATGATGGGCGGCGAGATCGTGAACAGTACCAGTATCACGATGGCTGTGACAGCGCACCCCGGCGGCGTGTGGACGACCACCATCGCCGCGGCTATCTTGATCTAAGCTCGAACATGGATTTCGATAACTTCCTGGGGCTGCCTCCAGAGGCTGCGCGGCGGGACTCAGCCCGTGTGCTGATCCTGCCGCTGCCTTTTGAGGCCACGGTCAGCTATGGCGGAGGGACAGCGCGCGGCCCGCAGGCCATCCTGGAGGCTTCACAGCAGGTCGAGTTGTATGACCGCGACTATGACGCCGAACCGGCCCTGGTCTACGGCATCCACACCCTGCCCGCGCCCGTGCTGCCCAATGACCCGGAGACCGCGGTGGCCGCCATCGCCGCCGCGACCGCACAGGCTGCGTCCACCGGAAAGCTGGTGGTGGGGTTGGGGGGCGAGCATACGGTGAGCGTCGGCATGGGGCGCGGGCTGCTGGCCGCACTCGGCGGCCCGATCACCGTCGTCCAGATTGACGCCCACGCCGACCTGCGCGACGAGTACGAGGGGACGCCCTACAGCCATGCCTGTGTGGCGCGGCGTCTGCTGGAACACGCCGAGGTCGAGCAGGTGTTGCAATTTGGCATTCGTTCGGTCTGTACAGAGGAGGTGGCGTTCGCGCGCGCCCATCCCGACCGTGTGCGGATCTGGTATGCTGAAGACGTGCATGCCGGGGGGTGGCAGGCGGAAGTCGCGGCGCGGCTGGCAGGCCGCCGCGTCTACCTGACCATCGATGTGGACGGGCTGGACCCGGCGATCATCCCGGCCACCGGCACGCCCGAACCCGACGGGCTGACCTGGCGTGAAACGCTGGACATCGTGCGCCTGGTGGGGGAGACAGCCCAGGTCATCGGCCTGGATTGTGTGGAACTTGCGCCCTATCCCGGCCAGCATGCCGCCGACTTCGCCGCGGCCAAACTGGTCTACAAGGCCATCAGTGCTGCGCTTCGTGTGGGTCAGCCCGGCTGACCCGGTGATTCAGAGGAATATGCCTATGAGCGACGACGTTAAGCAGGAGTACCGCGCCGTACGGGCGTTTGTCCGGCATCACTTCCGCCACTTCAACGCCGCTGCACTGGTAGATGCCGCCGAGGGCTACCGCCGCTTTGTGGGGGAAGGCGGCCACATGCTGCTTGCCATGGCCGGGGCCATGAGTACTGCCGAGTTGGGCCTGTCGCTGGCCGAGATGATCCGCCAGGACAAGGTGCACGCGATCAGTTGCACCGGGGCGAATCTGGAGGAGGATGTCTATAACCTGGTCGCCCATGACCACTATGTACGCGTGCCCAACTACCGGGATTTGACGCCGGAGGACGAACAAGAACTGCTCTCACGCCATCTCAACCGCGTCACCGATACCGCGATCCCTGAAGAAGAGGCGATCCGCCGCATCGAGGACGCCATCCTGGACGAGTGGACGCGGGCCGACCGCGCCGGGGAACGCTACTTCCCGCATGAATTTCTCTACCGCATCCTGCGCAGCGGCAAGCTGGAACAGCACTACCAGATCGACCCCAAGGACAGTTGGCTGCTGGCCGCGGCGGAAAAGGATCTGCCGATCTTCGTGCCAGGGTGGGAGGATTCGACCACCGGCAATATCTATGCGTCCCACTGCATCAGCGGCACGATCCGCAACGTGCATACGGTACGCACCGGCATCGAGTACATGATGGCGCTGACTGAGTGGTATACCCAACAGGCCGCACAGCAGCCCATCGGCTTTTTCCAGATCGGCGGCGGCATCGCGGGCGACTTTCCGATCTGCGTCGTGCCCATGCTGCGCCAGGACTTGGAGCGCAAGGACATTCCGCTCTGGGGCTACTTCTGCCAGATCAGCGATTCGACCACCAGTTATGGATCGTACTCCGGGGCTGTGTCCAACGAGAAGATCACCTGGGAAAAGCTGGCGATTGACACGCCAAAATACATGATCGAATCTGACGCCACCATTGTTGCGCCGCTGATCTTCGCCTACGTGCTGGCGGATTGACGGCGCGACTCCCCGACCTGCGCCGAGGCAAGCCCTCCCGATCCGTTAAACGGCGCGATCAGGTCGCGCGCGGCCAGCCCGGCCCCGATAATCCCCGCTTCGTTGAGTAGTTGCGCGGGGACGATCTCGGCGCGCGCCTTGAGGAAGTGCAAGAACTTGTGCTGCTTTTTGCTCACCCCGCCGCCGATGATAAACAGGTCTGGTGAGAAAAAGAACTCCATGTGGGCCAAGAACTCGTTGACCCGATCTGCCCATTGTTCCCAACGCAGCTTTTCATCCTCGCGCACCTTGGCGGATGCCCGGTGTTCGGCGTCTTTGCCGCGGATGGGCAGGTGACCGAACTCGGTGTTGGGCAGCAGATGTCCGTCCACAAAGATGGCTGTGCCAATGCCTGTGCCGAAGGTCAACATGATCACCACGCCATCGCGGCCCC
>CAZYQJ010000454.1:0-4969 GCA_964649925.1 uncultured Litorilinea sp. | reverse complement strand
ATTATCATCCGCACCGGCCAAAACCCACCGCTGCGCTGAAGGGGCCGAGTAAGCAAGCGAAAGCCGGATCATAGCATCGTCGGTCGTGGTCGATGGAGTGATGGCTGGAAGGCAAGCACGCTGGAAGCAGGAGTGAAGAGAGAACAAGGTGTCAGCGTATGCGCTGCATTATACAACTCTGACAGCAGGCTCCCTAGCGCGCTGCGGCGAACACAATTTTGCCTGGGTTCGGTCATGCTCTTGGTCCGGTTTGGTTACGGTAGCGCGGCGGTTAGGTCATGAGTTTGTCATGATCGGCTGTTACCGTGGGTGCAGTTTGAACGACCGGTATTGTCTTTGCCCAAGTGGGTAACAGCGAGGCATAGGGACATGGCCCAGCGGACCAGCAATAGGCCAAGCGATTACAGGGCCTATCTAGTGCGCCTCTGGCGAGAGGATGTGCAGGAGACGTGGCGCGTTTCGGCGCAAGCGGTGCACAACGGGGAGGTGGTGCGCTTTGCGACGCTGCAGGAGTTGTTTGTCTTTCTCGAAATGGCGACCGCCTCCAGCCCCCCACCACACCAGCCCCCAACAAGTCAGTGTCCAACTGGCCTGACTGATGAGTGAATGCGTTTCGAGTTATCACACGATGAACAAGGAGAAACCAAAGCATGGCAACGCAGTTTATCGATCTGGCTCGCGCGCTGCGCGCCCGCCCCTGGCGGTGGTTGATGGCGGTGGTTTGGGTGTTAGCGCTATCCGGCCATGCCCAGGCCGCCCCGACTGACCCCCACGCCTTCCTCACCCAGATAGGTAGTAATGGCTCCGGCAGTGATCAGTACGTCGGCCCTTTGGGTGTTGTGATGGATGGTGCGGGCAACATCTATATAAGCGACCAAGAAAATCCTCGCATCCTGAAGTTCAGTAGTGACGGCGTCTTCCTGACCCAATGGGGCAGTGAGGGCCGTGGCGACGGCCAGTTCGATGTTCCTCAAGGTGTGGCGGTGGACAGCGCCGGAAACGTGTATGTGGCTGACCAGGGTAAGAGCCGCATTCAAAAGTTCACAAGTGACGGCGTCTTCCTGCTTCAATGGGGCAGCGGAGGCGGAGGCGACGGCCAGTTTCGCCAACCCGAAGGTCTGGTGGTGGACGATGCAGGCAACGTCTATGTGGCTGACACATTCAACAACCGCATTCAAAAGTTCACGGGTGACGGCGTCTTCCTGACTAAATGGGGCGGGCTCTCTTGGCCCTTTCGGGTGGCACTGGACAGCGCAGGCAATGTCTATGTGACCGACCGCAACCTCGTCCGAAAGTTTGGCCCGGATTCAGAGGGGGATGGGATCGCGGATGAGGTCGACAACTGTCCCGCGATCGCCAACCCGGATCAGGCCGATACGGACAGTGATGGCATGGGCGACGCCTGTGATCCCGATGCGGACGGTGACGGGCTGGACAACGACGCCGACAACTGTCCCGCGATCGCCAACCCAGGCCAAGCGGATCAGGATGCCGATGGTGTGGGCGATGCGTGCGACCCCGATGCGGACGGTGATGGGGTGGACAACGAGGTCGACAACTGCCCGGCGCTTGCTAACCCCGATCAAACCGATAGGGACATGGATGGCAGCGGCGATGTCTGTGATCCAGACCTAGACGGTGACGGGGTGGATAACGACGCCGACAATTGCCCGGCGATCGCCAACCTCGATCAGGCCGACATCGACACGGATGGTATGGGCGACGCCTGTGATCCGGACCTAGATGGCGATGGGGTGGACAATAGCGCCGACAACTGTCCCGCGGCGGCCAATTCCGACCAGGCCGACAGGGACGGCGATGGCGTGGGCGATGCGTGCGATCTAGCTGATGCAGGTGGCCCCTATGCAGGCGACGAGGGGGCTGGCATCGTGCTGAACGGCGCAAGTGCTTCCAGCGACCCTGGAGGTTCGCTCTCCTCCAGTTGGAGTGTCGATCCACCCCTGTGCAGCTTTGACGACAGCAACGCGCTCAACCCGACCCTCACCTGCAGCGACAACGGCACCTTTGTGGTCACGCTGACAGCAGACGACGGCACGGCCTCCGCCACCAGCACGGCGCAGGTAACCGTCGCCAACGTTGCGCCGGTTGCCGCCTTCAATGCGCCGCCCGCAGCCGCTGAGGGCCTAGCGTTCGAAGTATCGCTGACCGGTGTGAGTGATCCGGCGGCTGTGGACACATCGGCGGGGTTTGAGTACGCCTTTGACTGCGGCAGTGGCTACGCTGTCTATGGCAGCGCCGCCACTGCCGCATGTCCGGCGACTGGCAGCGGCTCGCTCATGGTCGCGGGCAAGGTGCGCGACAAGGATGGAGGTGAGACAGAGTACAGCGCCACAGTCTCCGTCACCCCCAACCAGGCGCCCACCGCCAACGCCGGGCCCGATGTGAGTGGCATCGAAGAGGAGGCAATTGCGCTGGACGCCGACGCCACTGACCCGGATGGCGATGCGCTCGCCTACGCCTGGAGCGTGGAGGACGGTGCGCCGTGCAGCTTCGCCGACCCGTCTGCCCTCGATACGACCCTCACCTGTCTGGACGACGGCGTCTATAGGGTGACACTGACGGTCAGCGACGGGCGCGGTGGCAGCGCAAGCGACACAGCCACCGTTACCGTTGTCCCTGCCAACCTAGCGCCCACCGCCAATGCCGGGGCGGATGTGGGCGGCGAGGAAGGGGCCGCCATCCAATTGGACGGCTCCGGCTCCTCCGACCCCGACGGCGACACGCTGACCTACGCCTGGAGCTATGCCCCCGGTGCGGACGTGGATGCGGGCGCGACCTGCTCCTTCTCGGACCCAGTGTCTGCGTCGCCGACGCTCACATGCAGCGACGATGGCATCTATGAGACGACGCTGACCGTTACCGACCCCAGCGGCGCCAGCCACGGTGACACCGTTACGGTGACCGTCGCCAATGTGAACCCGACCCTCGACCCCTTGACGGTCAGCCCCGACAGCATGGTCGAAATCGGGACCGGGCAGACATTTAACGCCAACTTCGGCGACGCGGGCGTGAACGACACGCACTGGGCAACCGTCAATTGGGGCGACGGCACGCCTGACTGCGATACCCGGACCTCGAGTGAGTGCAACGTGGATGTTGCGGGCAACACCGTCAGCGGCAGCCATACCTATGCCGACACCGGTATCTACCTCGTCACCCTGCACGTGAGCGACGACGACGGCGGTGCAGTGAGCTACGAATTTGGCTATGTGGTCGTTTGGGACCCCAACACAGGCCATGTCAACGGCACAGGCCAGATCGATACCAAGCTGAGCGAAAATGACCCTGCGGCAGACAAGAAGGGCCGGTTTGGCTTTCTCTCGCGCTACCATAAGGGCGTGCTGAGCGGCAAGGTGGAGTATCGCATCAAGGGTGCTAAGAATAAAGTGGTGCTGGACTTCAGATCGCTAAGCCAGGACTGGCTGGTGGTCACCGGCGACCAGGCGATCTTCCAGGGGGGATCAGGCACGCTCAACGGCGTGGGCGGCTACACCTTCTTCGTCAGCGTGATTGACGGCAAGGTAACGCACGGCAACGCCAGCGCCACCGACTACTTCCGTCTCCAGATCCAGGACAGCGACGGCAACGTTGTCTATGACGCGTATAGCGGTGCGTGGGGGACGTCGATGCACCTGGCGCCCAATGCACCCGTTTCGGCTGGGCAGATCGTCATCCACCATGCGGCCCGAGCCGCAAGTGTGGAAGATACCCACGGCCTCACTGTGATCGGCGATGCGCCAGCCGAGTTGCTCGACGCCCTGCGTAGCCCATCGGCCCCGTCTGTGCCGTCCGAACCGGCGGCCCCAGCGGAACCGTCGGCCCCAGTTGAAGTCACCTTCCAACTGTTCCTGCCGATGGCCATTGACTAGCTTACAGGCCCATCCATCCCGGCTTACCTAGCACGTGCGAACGCAGACCCGCTGGACGACCCGGCGGGTCTCGCTTTATTTTGCGGTGACGGGCGAGCAGATGGCAGCGATTGTGCTCGATGTCCAGGTCTGGTCCTCCATCTGCGGGAAGGTTCATTACCCGCATGGCCCGGGCTACCATGGCGAAGAATTACCGGGACAGCGGGGCGTGTGCAGGTACTTCTGGCATTCTTCCGGGGTCAACGAACGGGTGACTTGTGACTGGGCGATGGCGATCAATTCGTCAATGTTGAGGGAATAGACGCGGGCAACCGGATTGCGTCCTGTGGAAACGAGTCGCGAACCGTCGGGGCTAAAAGCGAGGCGATAGACTGCGCCGCTGTGCCCGTAGAGCGTCAACGGCTCCGGCGCTTGCCCGCCAGCAGCCGGTAGCCGCCACACTTTGATCGTGCGATCCACACTGGAGCTTGCCAACGATCTGCCATCGGGGCTAAACGCAACGCCAAAGGTGGGGCCAGTGTGCCCCGTCAGCGTGTAGATCACCTCACCCGTAGCGGCGTCCCATACCTGGACAGAAGCATCATTCCCCGTTGTGGCTACCCATTTGCCGTCTGGGCTGAAGGTAAACCCGGCGACATTCACGCCTTCGCCATGTCCGGTGAAAGAGAGCAACTGTTGACCGTTTGCGATATCCCACAGCGATGCGCTATCTTCTCTGGCCGCGCCAAGTTGCTTGCCGTCTGGGCTGAAAGCGATTTGCGAAATGTGTACGTCGCTGTTGCCGTCGCCCGTCGAGAATTCGGATAAGAGACTGCCATTGGCGCTGTCATGAATGCGTACCGTGCCCTCCCTGGCGGCGAGGGCGAGGCGAGAACCGTCCGGACTAAAGAGTACTTCGATGGCCTCGCCAGCCAACGCGGGCAGCGCATAGAGCATATCCCCGCTGTGGGCATCAAAAACCGTTGCCCGCATGCCGTCGATGATGGCAAGGTGCTTGCCGTCCGGGCTATAGCTGGGATTGCCGGTAAAGGTGTTTTCATGGCTGAAGCTCTGCAACACCTCTCCTGTGGCTGCATCCC
>CAZYQJ010000453.1:0-4977 GCA_964649925.1 uncultured Litorilinea sp. | reverse complement strand
GTCAACTGCCAGGGGATCATGTCCTCGTACCAGGCCAGGGTGTATTTGTCCAACTCACGGCCCAGGCGGATGCAGGATTCAGTCCCGATGTGGCCGAAGTGATCCACGGCCAGCGGGACCTCATAGCCGATCACGTCGCGCACGGCAGCCACATATTCGGAGAGGATGGCGATGCCTTTATCGGTGATCTGGATGCCGGTGAAGGGGTGCATGACATCGCGGCGGTCGAGCATCTCGGGCGGTGCGATCAGCGTGCCGGGGATACCGCGCAGCAGGCCGATGCCCACATCCATCTTGAGATATTTGAAGCCCATGTCCATGCGCGCTTTGAGCCGCCTGCCCATCTCGGTGCCGTCGGGGGTGGAGGGGGTATCACAGTACCAGAGGATTTTGTCACGGAACTTGCCACCGGCCAACTGATAGGCGGGCACGTTGTAGGCTTTGCCTGCCAGGTCCATCAACGCCATCTCGATGCCGCAGACGCCGCCTGCGCCGCGCGCGTGGTGGCCGAACTGCTTGATCTTGCGGAAGACTTTGTCCACATTGCAGGGGTTTTCGCCCAGCAAGCGGCTCTTGAGCATGAGCGCATAGGTCTTGCTTGCGCCGTCGCGCACCTCGCCATAGCCGACCAAGCCCTGGTTGGTGTCGATGCGGATGATCGAGACGCGCATGGGCAGGCCGCACAGGTTGGCGACACGCAGATCGGTGATGCGGAGTTCCGAGGGACGCGAATAGGTGTTGACGTGATCCTCGGGCCGGGGTTGTGCAATTCGGTCGGTCATTGAGAGAGACTCCTCATGCTAGGTTGGAACGGAAACGCTGGGGGTGGGCCGCCGCTTTTGGCCTGTTGGCGGTTGGGGTAGAATGAAAGGCACGCCGGAGGGGCAGCCCCCGATGTCGCCACACCTACCAACAGACGCAACTAGACGGAGAACCGACCCCTATGAAGATTACCAATATCGAAACCTACCCGGTTTGGGGTGGGCACCGCAACTTTTTGTTTGTCGTCGTGGATACCGACGAAGGCATCTACGGCGTGGGCGAGGCCGGGATTACCGGTCGTGAACTGGCTGTGATGGGCGCGGTCGAACATCTCAAGCCGTTCCTCATCGGCCAGGACGCAGGCCGGATCGAACACATCTGGCAAACGCTCTTCCGCGGCGGTTTCTTCCCGGCGCAGCGTATCATCACCTCGGCCATCGCCGCGATTGACATCGCTTTGTGGGACATCAAAGGCAAGGCGCTGAATGTGCCCATCTATGAGTTGCTGGGCGGGCTGGTGCGCGATAAAGTTGTCTGTTACCCGCATAATGTGGGCCATGCTAATGACATCCAGGCCTTGGTCGATTCCTGCCTTGCCACCAAGGAAGAAGGCTGGAAGTTTGTGCGCTGGGGGCTGCCGCAGGACGGCGAGATTTTGGAACCGCGCACAGCGGTCTTGACCGCCGTCGATCAGTTTTATGCCGTGCGCGAAGCGGTGGGAGATACGATCGAGTTGACCTTTGACGTCCATACGCGGTTGGATCTGCCCGACGTGATCTGGCTCTGTCGCGAGATCGAGGCCACCCGTCCCTTCTTTATCGAAGACCCGCTGCGCTGTGAGAACCCCGACTCGTTCAAGACACTGCGTCCGCGGGTCCATGTCCCGCTGGCGGCAGGGGAGCAATTTAACTCCAAGTGGGAATTCCGCCAGTTGGTCGAAGAAGAGTGGATCGACTATGCGCGCGTTGACCTGTGCATTGCGGGAGGCATCACCGAAGCACGCAAGATCGCCGGATGGTGCGAGACCCACTATATCAAGATGGCGGTTCACAACCCGCTTGGGCCGGTATCGTCGGCGGCCTGTCTGCAATTCAACTTGGCGACATCCAATTTCGGCGTGCAAGAACAGCCTCGTAAACCGGGTACCACCTTGGCCGATGTCGTGCCTGTGCAGCCGGAATGGGAAGATGGCTACCTGCTGCCATCCACGCGTCCGGGGCTAGGGGTGGAGTTCGACCGTGAGGCCGCGAAGAAACTCCCAATGCGCATGACCGAACTGCCCCACCTGCGCCGGATCGACGGCTCTTTTACCAACTGGTAGGTTTCAATCTTACACCAAGTTGGCAGCGAACCAGAATCGGGACGGGCGTGATGCGCGGCAACGCGGCCACCCTGGTCGGCGGGTGGGCGTGTTGGCCTAGACCACGCCCACCCAGCCTGTGGCAAAAGAGTTGCGGGCGACCTGCGCCGCGGTCGCTTCGACCTGGACTTTATAGAGACCCGGCGACACCTGCGCGCCGTCATCGTCGCGGCCATTCCAGGTGATGAGGTTGACGCCTGCCCGCCGTACGCTCCAATCCTGCAATTGGCGAATATGGATTACCTCGGTCGAGGCTTCCGATACCTGGATAATGCTGATCCGGGTCGGGGCTGGCCGTTCGAGCAAAAAGCCCACTGTGGTGCGCTGGCCCTTCGACGGCGCAAACAGGAGCGGGAACGCTGTAGGATAGGTGATCAGCGGTGGCGTCGGCGGCAGCGCAAAGGGTCTTGGCGTCACCGCATCCCCCTGCACGACTACTTCAGACAGCGCACGCGGCCCCAGACCTCGCAGCGCGGCATAGGTGACATGCAGCACACGGTCGGGGTCAATATCCATGAGCGCCAGAGAGACGCGGTCCACGGCGAGGGCGTTTCTGCCCGCGATCACCGTATCCATTTTCACAGGGTTTCCGTTGACCGGCCCCCTGCCCTCCATCGCCCAGATGCCATCGACCACGGCAAAGTCAATTGGCCGGGCCATGTTGATGTCTAACACGGTCTGGTGCATCCCGCGTTCATGCATAGCGAAACGCCATACCGCACCCGGTTGTGGAAGCCGGTAGCGGTTTTCGGGAGGCAGGCCAAAGCTGTTTTTGAGCGATAAGGTGGCGACAGATTCCGCATGACATTTCAATTTGGCCGCGCTGATAAGATAGGTATTGGGGTCCAGGATCAACTCCGGCAGAAAGAGCTTGCGGTAGGCTGTGCCTTCAGGGACATCCACCAAGCGCTGTGGCTGGCCCCTGAGATCGACCAGTGACACGCGGCCTTGCGGATCATAGGTGTCGAAGAAGCGATAGCCACATGCGTCGAACTGGTCAACCAGGGCAAATCCTTCGACGATCTTGACCTCGGCAGCCCCGGCAGCCAGCACCCTGTCCACCAGGGCGCGCACCACCTGGGGGTCTGTCGTGGATCCGGTCTCGGCTGTCTTTCCGCCAACCAGGTTAGGCTTGATGACGGCGGTACGCCCGCCCACCGCGTCCGAAGTCAGTTCACCGCTCGCGTCCAGGGCGCGCATCGTCGCCGTGTACGAGTCGTGGTGATGGCCGATGCCAACCGTATAGGTGCTGCTGGCCGCTGCTACCTGTTCAGATACCGGCAAGATACCGACTTCAACCCCCTTTTGCACCATTGGGAGATAGATGGAGGAAGCCGCCAGCGGCTTTGCCATGAGCCCATAGACAAGGCCTGCACTTGTGAGCCGGAGGAACCTGCGGCGGCCAAGCCGGGCGACGCGCTTTGATCGTCCATACATATGCGGATCCTTTCACGATGTCACCGTAGCTACATAGATCGGCCAGGAAACCGCTTCCTGCCTATTGGAGGGTTCAACGGGAGGAAGGCTGCAGCGGTGTTATGGTGTGATGGATATACGCCAGTGGATGGGTTCTGTGTAGAAGGTCTTCGCGGGTGGGGCCCATGAGGCGGTGATGGTGTGCGTCAGCCTGGGACCGCCCACCCGCCGCCGGTTACCGGTGATCGTCGATGGCAAGGCAGGCTTCGGCGGCCATCTCAACCAGAATTTCGCGCACACCCCAGTTGCGCACCCAGTCGCGGCTGTCCCATTCGTCGGCGTCAAGGTTGTCGCCGCTGTAGAGGATCTGGGCCAGTTCGACCTGGCGGAAACGGGCGACGGCAAAGAGGGCGGCGGCTTCCATCTCCACTGTAACGCAGCCCTCGGCGCGGCGCAGTTCCATGCGCGGGCGGGTCTCGCGATAGATAGCGTCCGTCGTCCAGGTCTTGGCGATGACGTGATCGACGTTGCGCCGCTGCAAGGTCGCCTGAACCGCGGCCAGCGCCGCCGGGGTGGGCGTCACTTCGCGGCTGGGCGGCAGGTAGTGATAGGATGTGCCTTCGTCGCGCACCGCGGCGTTGGGCACGACCAGATGGCCTAGGGCCAGTTCACGGTTGAGCACGCCTGCGCCGCCGCACGCTACAAAGTTGCGGCAGCCAAGCGCAATGGCCTCTTCGAGGATTCCCGCGGCCAGCGGCGCGCCGACGCCGGGATGAAAGAGGGCAATGGGCCGCCCACGAAACTCATGCACATAGATCGGGTGGCGGCCCATTTCAGACTGGATGGCGTGGATTTCATGCGCCAGCCCTTGATCGACAAAGTGGCGGATGACATCCAGAAAGAAGGTAATGACGCCATGTTCCGGCATCCCCGGCAGCGGACGGATCAAGCGTTTGGGTTCGATGATGGCTTCGGGGGATCCGTCGAATTCAAGGATCGGGTATTCTTGGGACACGGCGTCTTCTGTTATACGTTGGCTGTTGTGCGGATCAGCGGGCGACTTCGGCCAAAGCTTCGCCCACGATCTGCAGGATCAGGTCGACTTCCTCGGCGCTGATGACCAGCGGCGGGGCAAAGGCCAGGATGTCGCTGCCGATCAAGCGGGTGAACAGGCCGCGCTGCAAGCAGGCCTGCTGCACCTTGCCGCCGATCTGGGCAGGCTCCTTGGTCTGCGGGTCGGCAAACTCGATGGCGGCCATCAGCCCCAGGCCGCGCGCGTCGCCGATGACCTCAAACTCAGCTTGCAGGGCCTGCAGCCCTTCGAGCAGACGGCTACCCTGGGCCTTGGCGTTGCTCGCCACGTCAAGCCGCTGGAGCACGTCGATATTCTGATTGGCCACCGCCGCACCGGTTGGATGGCCTGAATAGGTATAGGCGTG
>CAZYQJ010000452.1:843-4992 GCA_964649925.1 uncultured Litorilinea sp. | reverse complement strand
TTTGTCTATGTGCCCAAGGGCGTCCATGTGGACATCCCGCTGCAGGCCTATTTCCGCATCAACGCCGAGAACATGGGCCAGTTTGAGCGCACGCTGATCATTGTGGAAGAGGGGGCAAGCGTCCACTACGTGGAAGGCTGCACGGCCCCGATCTACAGCAGCAACAGCCTGCACAGCGCGGTGGTGGAGATCATCATCAAGAAGGGTGGGCGCTGCCGCTACACGACCATCCAGAACTGGTCCACCGATGTCTATAACCTGGTGACCAAGCGCGCTGTCGCCTACGAAGGCGCGACGATGGAATGGATCGACGGCAACCTGGGTAGCAAGGTCACCATGAAATACCCGGCTGTCTACATGATGGGGCCAAAGGCGCATGGCGAGATCCTCTCGATTGCCTTTGCCGGTCATGGTCAGCACCAGGATGCTGGCGGTAAGGTCGTGCATGGCGCGCCCTTCACCAGTTCCAAGATCGTTTCTAAGTCGATTAGCAAGGATGGCGGCCGTGCCAGCTATCGTGGGCTGCTCAAGGTGGCCAAGGGCGCACACCACAGCAAGAGCAACGTTGTCTGTGATGCCCTCCTGCTGGACGAGCGCAGCCGGTCGGACACCTATCCCTATATCGAGATCGAAGAAGACGACGTGAGCGTCGGCCATGAGGCTTCGGTCAGCAAGATTGGGGAGGAACAGCTTTTCTATTTGATGAGCCGTGGGATCGGCGAGGACGAGGCCGCGGCGATGATTGTGGGCGGGTTTATTGAACCGCTGGTCAAAGAACTGCCCATGGAGTACGCCGTGGAGATGAACCGTCTGATCCAGCTTCAGATGGAAGGCAGCATCGGCTAAACAACGTGAGGATGAAGGGGCGCGGCGGCTGGAAGCCGTGTCCCTTTGTCGTAAGCTGTACGGAGGATAGAGGAACGTGAGCGTCCTTGTGAAAGACACGACATCTGAAAAAATCGAAAAATCGCTTGCGGGCTTCGGCGAAGCCACTGTACGCGCGCTGTCTGCTGCCCGCGGTGAACCCGAATGGATGCTGGAGTTTCGTCTGCAGGCGTGGCGAACCTTTGAATCGCTGCCCTGGCCTAAGCCTACCGACGAGGCCTGGCGGCGCACTCGCCTGACGAGCTTTGATCTGGAGCAGTTTCAGCCCGTGGTGACGCCGCCGCCGGGCGCGGTCGACGACCTGATCTGGCACGAATTGGCCGAGATGGAGAGCGCTGCCAGTCTGGTTTTTCAGAATGGCGACGTGATCCACCGCGAGATTAACACGGATCTGGCGGCCCAGGGGGTTATCTTTACCGACCTGCGCCGTGCGGTGAATGAACACAGCGACCTGGTGCGGCGCTATTTTATGAGCGAAGTGGTCAAGCCCGACCGCAACAAGTTTGCGGCCCTGCACGCGGCGTTATGGGATACCGGCGCATTTATCTATGTGCCTAAGAATGTCAAGGTCGAACTCCCCTTGCAGGTGATTTTGAGCCAGTCGGCAGGGAAGACCGGCGGTTATCACCATACGCTGCTGGTCGCCGACGAGGGGGCCGAGGTGACGATGGTGGATGACCTGGTCGGCGGCGAAAACGGGCTGCAGAACAGCGTGGTCGAGTTGGTGCTGCAGGAAAACAGCGTCGTGCGCTATATGAATCTGCAAGACCTGGACCGCACGACCTGGAACTTCCTGAACGGGCGCGCCGCCATGCAGCGCAACGCCGACCTGCGCTGGATTCAGGTAAGTTGGGGCAGCCGTCTGACTAAGGCCTTCCTGGATGTGGACTTGATGGGCGAGGGCGGGCACGCCGAGCTGTTGGGCATCTACTTCCCCACAGGCCGCCAGCACATCGACCATCAGACGCTTCAGTTGCACCGTGCGCCGCATTGCTTCAGCGACCTGCTCTTTAATGGGGCGCTCAAGGACAAGTCGCGCAGCGTCTATATGGGGGTCATCAAGGTCTTCCCCGGCGCGCAAAAGACCGATGCCTACCAGCGCAACGGCAACCTGATCTTGGACGGCACGGCGCGCGCCGACAGCATTCCGGGGCTGGAGATCGAGGCCGACGATGTACGCTGCACCCATGCCGCCACTGCCGCCCAGGTAGAAGACGAGTATGTCTTTTATCTAATGGCGCGCGGTCTGACCCGCCCCCAAGCCGAGCGCATGATCGTGCAGGGCTTCTTCCAGGCTGTGCTGGATCGTGTGCCGGTGGAGAGCGTGGTACACAAGCTGGAACGGGTGATCGAGCGCAAGATCGGCGGGTAGCGCGGGCGCGTATCCCCCGCAGCCAGCCAATTGGCGTGGCGCATCCCCGGGCATATGGCCCGGCATAACGTGTATGCATCATCGGGCGGCACGAGATGACTTCATCTCTAGTCGCCCGATTTTGTCGGAAGATGTGACTAAAATCGCAGCCCAGACGAACAGTTTGGTCGATACTGGAAATCAGCGGTATCATACACCTCTGACTTGACTCTGCATGTGCAGGAATGGAATAGACCGATGATAAAACTTGATCCAGTGGCATCCCGTGAGCGCGTCGAGACCATTCGCCGCGACTTCCCCATTTTGAACCGCCAGGTTCATGATAAGCCGCTGGTCTATCTCGATAACGCTGCGACCAGCCAAAAGCCGGAAGTCGTCCTCAATGTACTGGATGACTATTACCGGCGCTATAACGCCAACGTCCATCGCGGCGTCCACACCCTAAGCGAAGAAGCCACCGCGGCCTATGAACGCGCCCGGCTGCAAGTGGGGCGCTTCATCAACGCAGCCAGCGAGAAGGAAGTGATCTTCACGCGCGGCACGACTGAGGGGATCAACCTGGTCGCCCAAACCTGGGGCCGTGCCAACCTCGGCCCCGGCGATGAGGTGCTCATCACTGAGATGGAGCATCACAGCAACATCGTCCCCTGGCAGATCCTGCGCGACCAAATCGGCTTCACCCTGCGCTACATCCCCATCACCGACCAGGGGCTGCTCGACCTGTCACAACTGGACACGCTGCTCACTGAGCGCACGAAGCTGATCAGTTTTGTCCACACCAGCAACGTACTGGGTACGATCAACCCTGTGCATGAATTGATCGCTGCGGCGCGCCAGGTGGGAGCCAAGGTGTTGGTGGACGGCGCACAGAGCGTGCCGCATATGCCGGTGGACGTGCGCGCGCTGGATGTGGATTTTCTGACATTCAGTAGCCACAAAATGTGCGGGCCAACCGGGATTGGCGTGTTGTACGGCAAGCGTGAACTGCTCGAAGCCATGCCGCCGTGGATGGGGGGCGGCGACATGATCCGCGAGGTCAAGATGAGTGGCAGCAAGTGGAATACGCTGCCCTATAAGTTTGAGGCCGGTACACCCTCCATTGCCGAGGCGATTGGGTTGGGTGCGGCCGTTGAGTACTTAAGCGGGGTCGGCATGGAGTGGGTGGCTGCCCACGAACGGGAACTGGCCGCCTATGCCTATGACCGCTTGAGCCAGATTGAAGGCGTGCGCATCCTTGGCCCAGGGCCAGAGGCGCGCGGCGGGTTGGTCTCATTTGCCGCGGGGGATGTCCACCCGCATGATATTGCGGCCATTTTGGATGCCGAAGGGGTGGCGGTGCGTGCGGGGCATCATTGCGCCCAGCCCATCCATGACCGGTTTGGCATCGTCGCCACAGCGCGCGCCAGCATGTATCTTTACAATACGCCAGAAGAGATCGACCGCCTAGCTGAGGCGTTGGAAAAGGCGGTGCGAATCTTTGCACTGTAGAGCAGTAGCCAGTTATCCGTTGTCAGGTGCAGAATCGGAATGCACGATTTGCTTTGCTTGCCCTTCGGCGCTGGCTACTGAACGCTGACTCTATCGATTCGATGGGAACAAACTTATGGGCATGGATGCACTATACCGTGAGGCCATTCTAGACCATTACCGGCATCCCCGGCACAAAGGGTCGCTGGATGACGCCGATATCCACTATCACGATACCAACCCCTTTTGTGGGGATGAGATTACCATCGAGCTAAAAGTGGAAGATGGTAAGGTCGTGGATGCGGCGTTTGACGGTCGCGGCTGCGCTATCAGCCAGGCCACGGCGAGTATGCTGATGGAAGAGGTCATTGGTAAGACGCTGGATGAACTCAAAACCTGGGATAAAGAGTATATCCTGGAGATGT
>CAZYQJ010000452.1:0-833 GCA_964649925.1 uncultured Litorilinea sp. | reverse complement strand
TGGCCCGGTACGGCTCAAGTGCGCCCTGCTCCCGTTGAAGGTTCTCAAAGCAGGCTTGTGGGGGCTGGACGAGTGGCCCGAATAGCAAACCTCTGAAAGCCGGTGCCGGTTGGCGCAGGCTTTCGGGCAAGTGATAGAGATGCGGAGAGTATGAGCGAGTTTGTCAAGGTCGCTACGCTCGATGAGATCCCGGTCAACGGCAGCAAGTTGGTCGAGGTGGACATGTTTGAGATTGCCCTGTTCAACCTTGACGGCGAGATCTACGCCATCGAAAATGTCTGTACACATGATGGCGGCCCGTTGGTCGAGGGTAGTATCGTCAATGGATATGAGGTCGAGTGCCCGCGTCACGGCGCTCGTTTTGACATTCGTACTGGCGCAGCGTTGAGCCTGCCTGCTTTCGAACCGACCACCAGCTATGAGGTTCGTATCGAAGGTCAGGATGTTTTGATCGAATCACCGCTCTAGCGCCGGTCCTCACGTGACCTAAGGAGAGGATCAATGGCTATTCCAACCAATGATGAGGTGCGTGAATTGATTCGCGCGCGCGTACAAGACCCTGAGTTGATGATGAATATCGTCGACCTGGGGTTGATCTACAACGTCGAGGTGACCCCGGAAAATACCGCCGAGATCACGATGACGTTGACCAGCCCTGGCTGCCCTGCGGGGCCGGAGATCATCAGTGCGGTGCAGCGAGAGACACATGCGGCGTTCCCGGACCTGGAGGAGGTGAACATTCACCTGACCTGGTCTCCCTTCTGGAACCCGGACATGATGTCCGACGAGGCCAAGGAAGAACTCGGCATTTTCTAGGGCGCTCACCCTGTAAA
>CAZYQJ010000451.1:694-4992 GCA_964649925.1 uncultured Litorilinea sp. | reverse complement strand
ATGGCTATTGGGTGGCAGTCGTGGGGATGGTCATTTTCGGCATCTTCAACACCATCTGCAACGGCAGCTTTTTCGCGATCTTGCAGGCTGTGGTCGCTCCAGAGATGCAAGGGCGCTTCTTTACGGTACTGGGAAGTTTGGTGCAGGCCATGACCCCCATCGGGTTACTGGTGGCTGGCCCGCTTGCCGACCGCTTTAGCGCTCAACTCTGGTATCTCGTCGGCACGGTGAGCATCCTGGCGATGAGCGTAGCGATCCTGTTGACCCCGGCGATCATGCACTTGGAGGATCACCGTCCCCCAGGGGCAGAACTGGCCCCCGCGGATTAAGGCCAAAACAATATCTATAGACGATAACCAGAAGGAGACGCGAATATGACACGACCCCGCCTGATCCTTGTCGGGGGATTTCTGGGCGCAGGCAAAACGACATTGCTTCTGGCGGCTGCCAGACGCCTAGCGGAACGCGGCCTGCGTGTCGGCCTTGTAACCAACGACCAGGGGGCTGAACTCGTCGATACAGCCTTGGCGCAAGACCATGATCTCCCTGTGAGCGAAGTAGCGGGCGGCTGTTTTTGCTGCCGATTTCCAGACCTGATTCAAGCCCTGCAACGGCTTCACACTACCGGCGCGCCCGATGTCATCTTGGCGGAGCCGGTAGGCAGTTGTACCGACCTCGCGGCCACGGTGCTGCGGCCGCTTGCCCGCGATCACGACCAGCAGTATACCCTGGCCCCCTTGACGATCGTGGTTGGTGCAGACCGCAACGTGGCGGACTTTTCTGCTCAGGTCGGCTACTTATACGAACGCCAAACTGCCGAAGCAGAACTCTTACTGCTGAACAAATGCGACCTGCTGCCGCCGGATGACCAGCAGGTGCGCGTGCGCCAACTGGCCGCCGCCTACCCTGCGGCCCAGGTGCTTCCCCTGGCGGCGCGCTACGCCACCGGGCTGGACGCATGGCTGGAGACGGTCATGACCCAGACCAGCCGTCACGCCATCCCTCTGGCACTGGATTACCAGCGCTATGCCGAGGCCGAGGCGGAATTGGGTTGGTTCAATGCACGCGGGGATCTGGCTGCCCCCGCGCCGGTTGGCTTGGCCGAATGGGCCGAGCGTGTGCTGCGAGGGCTTGCGAGCGATCTGCAGGCGAATGCGCTACCGATAGCCCATGTTAAACTCTACGTCACTGGCGGACAGCACCGCGCCAAAGCCAGCCTCACCGAGACGCAGGCCGCTCTCTCATGGGATATTCACCCCGACAGCGCACAAGCGACCAATCTGCAATGGGTGCTCAATGCGCGCGTGGCGGCAGACCCCACTCACCTCGAAGCAATGGTGCGCCGACAGTTGGTGAACCAGATGCACGCATATGCGGCGCAGTGCCAGATTACCCATCTGGAATGCTTTCGCCCCGCGCCGCCCAGTCCGACGCACCGCATCACACTCTATCCAACTGGAGAGTGAAGTTCCATTCACGTGTCCTGATGGAAAACGACAGGATTCAGACCACAAAGGGCGATCATTCCCTGGCAAGCGAAGCAGTACGGCTTGCAGCGGAATTGCTGGCCGCGGCGCATGTCCAACAGACGGGAGCCGAACGTCAACAGGCGCAGCGGATCGCACGCATGATGGACGACCCAGCAGGCAAGGAGTTGACCATTGCGCTCGTCGACCAGGCGTTTCGATCCTGCCGTTCCAGACGCATCGCAGACCAGCTTGCGTACCTGCTCGACCGCTATGGCCCGCCTGGCTATATGGACTGGTGGGAGCGCGCCGCCCTGATCGTGGGCGCGCGGGTAGGTCGCTATCTGCCAGAGCTGGTCGTTCCCGCGGTCATCGCACGGCTGCGCCAGGAAACACGCGCCGTCATCCTCCCTGCCGAAGAAGCCGAACTGCACACCTATTTACTGCAAAGACGCCAGGGAGGTGTGCGCCTCAACCTCAACCTGCTGGGCGAAGCCATCTTGGGAGAAGCCGAGGCACAGCGGCGGCTGGACAGCTACCTGGCGCTGCTGGCGCGCGAGGATGTTGAATATATCTCGGTCAAGATTTCCTCGCTGTGCAGCCAGATCAACCACGTCGCCTTTGATCAAACGTTGGCGACGGTCAAGGATCGGCTGCGCCAACTCTACCGGCAGGCACTGGCCCACCACTATCGCCACCCCGATGGCCGCACCGCGCCCAAGTTTGTCAACCTCGACATGGAAGAATACCGCGACCTGCATCTGACGGTCGCAGCCTTCCGCGAGGTGCTGGACGAGCCCGAATTCGCCGAACTGAGCGCAGGGCTGGCGCTGCAAGCCTACCTCCCCGACGCTTATCCGATCCAGCAGGAATTGACCGTCTGGGCGATAAACCGCCGCCAGCGCGGCGGCGCGCCCATCAAGCTGCGAATCGTCAAGGGCGCAAACCTGGCCATGGAACGCGTAGAGGCATCCCTGCGCGGCTGGCCCCAAGCCCCCTATCCCACCAAGGCCGATGTGGACGCCAACTTCAAACGCATGGTCGCCTACGGCTGCCAGCCAGCCCATGCCGAGGCCGTTCACCTGGGCATCGGCAGCCACAACCTCTTTGATATTGCCTACAGCCTACTGCTGCGCCGCACACACAACACCGAATCTTATGTCGAGTTCGAAATGCTGGAGGGCATGGCAAACCACCAGGCGCGCGCCGTCCAGATTCAGGCAGGTGGGCTGCTGCTCTATGCGCCGGTCGTCAAGGCCGAGGACTTCCACAGTGCCATCGCCTATCTGGTGCGCCGTCTGGATGAAAACACCGCGCCTGAAAACTTCCTGCACGATCTCTTTGGCCTGGCAACGGACAGCCCTGCCTGGAACAGGCAGCGCGACCAGTTTTTGGAGGCGGTTGCACGGCAACACCAGGTGCAGACTCGCCCGCGGCGCATCCAAGACCGCCGCACTGAACAGCCCCAACCGGCTCACGGTGTTCCCTTTGCCAACGAGCCGGATACAGATTGGTCGCTGCCAGCCAACCGCACCTGGATTCACGAAGTGATGGAAGCCTGGCAGCAGCGCCCGCTGGCGCAAATCCCCCTGCAGATCGACGGCGAAGAACGCTATGGCGACCGCTTTGCAGACGGGCTGGACCCGTCGCGCCCCGGAGCCGTCGCCTACCAGCATGCATTGGCGGATCATACGCTGGTCGATCAAGCCCTGCGTGCCGCTGTAGCTGCCCAACCCGCCTGGGCCGCGCAGCCGGTGACGGAACGCAAACGTCTGCTCTTGGAGGCCGCCGCAGAACTGGCGCGCCGTCGCGGCGACCTGATCGGCGCAATGCTGATGGACGGCGCAAAGACCGTGGCCGAAGCTGATCCGGAGGTCTCAGAAGCCGTCGATTTCGCCCGCTACTATGCCCACGCCCTCGACCTGGGCGACGAGGTGGCCTGCTGTCAGCTAGAACCGCTGGGCGTTGTGGTCGTCACGCCCCCGTGGAATTCCCCGCTCTCGATTCCGGCCAGCGGCCTCCTGGCCGCGCTGATGGCGGGCAATGCCGTTATCCTCAAACCGGCCCCGGAAGCCGTCCTTGTTTCCTGGCACTTGGTACAGGCGCTGTGGGCCGCCGGGATCCCCAGGCGGGTGCTCCAGTTTGTACCGACCCCCGATGACGAGGTAGGCCAGGCCCTCATCACCGACCCGCGCACCGCTGCCGTCATCCTCACCGGCAGCATTGAAACCGCCGCTCTCTTTCTCCGCTGGCGTCCCGACCTGCGCCTCTTTGCCGAGACCAGCGGCAAAAACAGCCTCATCATCACCGCCATGTCCGACCGCGACCAGGCGATCAAAGACCTGGTGCGCTCCGCCTTTGGGCATAACGGCCAAAAATGCTCGGCGGCAAGTCTGGCGATCTGCGAGGCAGAAGTCTATGACGACCCGACCTTTCGCCGCCAGTTGCAGGATGCCGCCGCCAGCCTACCTGTCGGCTCTGCCTGGGATGCCATGAGCGTGATCACACCATTGACACAGCCCCCTTCTGATAAGCTCCAGCGCGCCTTCAACAGCCTGGAACCGGGCGAAAGCTGGCTGCTTGAACCCAAACCTATCGGAGACAGCGACCGCGCAAGCGCGCGCCTCTGGTCACCAGGCATCAAGTTAGGCATCCGCCCCGGCTCTTTCTTCCACCAGACCGAATGTTTTGGCCCGGTGCTGGGGCTGATGCGCGCCGAAAATCTGGACGAAGCCATTGACCTTGCCAACGGCACAGCCTTCGGTCTGACCGGTGGTATCCACACCCTAGACGACCGCGAGATCGCTCGCTACAAAGAGCGCATCGAAGTAG
>CAZYQJ010000451.1:0-684 GCA_964649925.1 uncultured Litorilinea sp. | reverse complement strand
ATGTCTTACAACTGGGCATCTGGCATGAGGAAAGACTGCCCACGCTGCTGGCAGAACCCGCACCTGCCGTCGCGGAGCTACTAGAACGATGCTTGCAAGCCCTCACGGGTGAGGAAACACACGCCATCCTGCGCGCCAGCGCGGGCAGCTACGCCCATGCATGGCAGACGCACTTTGGTTGCGAACATGACCCAAGCCAGCTTCTTGGCGAGCTAAACATCTTCCGCTATCGCCCTTGCCGCCGCATCATCCTACGGATCGAGCAGAAAACCAGCCCAATCGCTGCCGCGCAAGTCATCCTGGCAGCCGCCACCACAGGCGTTCCCCTAGAGATCAGCGTACACGCTGCGGCAGATTCTTCATGGCTAAATGGATTGTCACTTGCGGTCGTCGAGGAAGATGAAGCGGGGCTGATCGAAAGATTGAAGAACGATGCCACCGAACGCTTACGGCTCCCGTCGCCCCCCTCCAGGGCCTTGCGCGAAGCCGCCAATCTCGCACGGGTGCATGTCATGGATGCCCCCGTGTTGGCACATGGACGCCTAGAACTGCGCCACTATCTGCGCGAACAATCCATCTCGCAGACGGTACACCGCTATGGCAACCTGATGAGCGTCTACGCCCAACCACACCAAGGCGACGGGAATGCCGACCCGCGCCAGAGCCATAAGGCTACCTAACGAA
>CAZYQJ010000450.1:0-5008 GCA_964649925.1 uncultured Litorilinea sp. | reverse complement strand
GGTCCGACGAACGCCATTTGTCGTAGAGAGGTGCGGACAAACGTCCTTTTCCCCCAGCGCAAGCGCTGCTATACTAGACGTTAGGGCATCATCCGCCTCACCAGAGATAACGCTGTATCGTGATCGAACCTGCCAGCCACCTGGCCCTGCGCCAGACCATCACCCAAAGCATCCTGGCCGACCGCGGCCTGCTCGATGCCTTGCGCGCTGAGATCCGCCCCCTATGCGACCAGGTGCGCCGTATTCAGCCTAGAGTGAGCAGCGCCGTCTCGCTCGTCGCCGCCGACGGCGGGAACAACCAACTCGCCTACGACCCCTTCCTCATCCAGCTCGTGCGCGTGGTCGACTCGGCCAACAACGAGCTCTGCCTGGAGGCGCTCACGCCTACCCTGCCCATCGCTGAGGTCAGCCGCCGCCAGTTTGATGCACGCGGCCGCCCCATCACCGCCTTAGGCCGCATGATGGCCTTTCTGGACGTGCGCACGCTTGACGAGTTGGGCCGCTTCATCGAAGTCAACGCCGACGGCACCGCGGTCTCATCGAACTGGGTACGCGAATACCGCGAACTGGTCGAGTGGGCGATCCTCTTTGCGCTCGTGCGTGAGCACCGCTACGGTACCGACACCTTGATCGTCGTTGACGGCCTCTTGCGCAGCCCCGTCTTTGCCCACGACCTCTTCCGCAAGCTGCTGGCAGGCATCCAGGCGGCCATCGACGCCCAGTACCAGGCCACGCGGCGGCGCATCTATCTCGTGGGGCTGGCCAAACACTCCCAGGTGCTCGACCGCTACCGGCTGGCCATGGCGCTGGAAAACGTGCTCACGTGCCCCTATCCGGCCTATGTCGAAGTGCCCGTAGACCTCGAGCGCCGCGCCTATTCGCGCGTCGAGTATGCCCGCGGTCAGCCTGCCCGGCAGGAGGAGTCGTCGCAGGCCGGGCAGGAGGAGGATCGCATCAGCCGCTTTGCGGGCGGCAAGATGTACTTCGTCAAATTTGGTTCCCATGCCCATGACCCGGTCTGGCCGGTCGATATCTTCCTGCCCCAGCAGCGCCATGCGCCCATCATCCTGGGGCACTTGCTCAGCGATGCGGTCAACGGCTTTCCCGTACCTTTCTATCCACTCTGCCTGCAGCGCGCCCACGAGTATGCGGCGCTGGTGGACTTTGACTTTGACGTGCTGCAGGACGAAGTGCTGGCAGGCATCCGCACACTGTTGGGCCGCGAAGCGCCACTGCTCGACCGCTTCCGGCTGCAGATGGCCGACCCGGCGCAGGTGCGCTACGGCGGAAGCTAGCCAATACGCAAAACCGAAAGAACGTGTAGGAACAACCCTTATGCCCCCGCTTCACCTCTTTCCGCCCGACCATGTGGTCGGCGTCTTCCGCGGCTTCAGCCAAGGCGGGCTAGAGTTCCACGCCCATTTGGTGCTGCCCTACCGCGCTGAGTTTCAGAACCTCCCCATGCACGGCCAGTTCCTGCTCGTCCAGCTGGAGACCGAGTACGAGGCGGTGCTGGGGCGCATCACCTCGCTGCACTCCGCCGGTAAGCTGTCCAGCGGCATCGGCGAAGAGTACAACCTCCGAGCCGTGCGCGAGGGCAGAACGGTGCCGGAAGACCTGCGCGAGCAGTACCTCAAGTACGAGATCGACATCCGCGTGCTGGGCGTGCTGCGGCTGGACGCAAGCGGAGAGACGCTCACCTTTGTCGCCTCGCACCGCCGTCTGCCCCATGTCGGCAGCCCGGTCGCCTTTCTCAACCCTGCCGTGCTGCAGGAGATCGCCGGCCACAACGTGCAAGGTGCAGCCATCGGTCACTTCGCCTTGGGCGAGTACATCTATGCGGGCGGACGCAGCACTCAGCTGGAACGGCTCGACTGGATGCAACTCAAAGAGCCGGAAGTGCTGGTGCGCTTTCCGATTGAAAACTTAGTGGCGCGGCGCACCTTCATCTTTGCACGGGCGGGCTTTGGTAAGTCGAACCTCAACAAGCTGCTCTTTAGCACGCTATATCGTGAGACACCCACGGTCGAAAAGCGCGGCGGGCGCAGGGTACCGGTGGGCACAGTGCTCTTTGACCCGGATGGCGAGTACTTCTGGCCTGACGACAAGGGCCGGCCAGGGCTGTGTGACGTGCCTGAGTTGCAGGACAAGCTTGTGGTCTTCACCAACCGCCGTGGGCCAAGCGCCTACTATCAGAGCTTTGTGGCGGGTGGCATCAAACTGGACATCAGACGCTTGCGCCCCAACGACGTGATCTCGATTGCCGTCAGCGGCGAGCGCCAGGAGCAGCAGAACGTGCGCAAGCTGCGGGCGCTGAATGACCCCGACTGGGTCAAGCTGGTGGACCTGATTGACCTACAGGGCGGCAACAATGCCCCGCTGGAGACGATCATGCAGATTCTGGGGCTGGAGAAGGCGCAAGAGGCCGAGGCGCTGGCGGCGCGCGCCAACATGACGGCAATCGTCAAGATGCTGCACGACCGCCACAGCCGCCTGATGGACATGCTGCTGGCGGCACTCAAGGAAGGCAAGCTGTGCGTGGTCGATGTCTCGCAACTGCGCGGCAGCCAGAGCCTGATTCTCTCCAGCCTGATTCTGCGTCGCATCTTTGACCATAACCAAGACCAGTTCACCGCCGCCTTCCCCGAGACCATCCCCACCCTGGCCGTGGTCGAGGAGGCGCAGGCGGTGCTCAATGAGCGCGCCACCGGATCTGAGCCCTACATCGCCTGGGTCAAGGAGGGACGCAAGTACGACCTGGGCGCGGTGCTCATCACGCAGCAGCCGGGCAGCATACCGCACGAGATCTTAAGTCAGGGCGACAACTGGTTCCTCTTCCATCTGCTCTCCGCTGGCGACCTGCACAACATCCAGGCCGCCAACGCCCACTTCTCGCAGGATATCTTAAGCGCCCTCTTAAACGAGCCGATTGCAGGCCAGGGGGTGTTCTGGAGTTCGTCGAGCGGGAAGCCCTATCCGGTGGCGCTGCGCGTGCTCTCGTTTGAGCGGCTGGTGCAGGCCCAAGACCCGCACTATGCGCGAGAGGCGGTGGACACATTTGCGGCGCAGCTCAAGGCGCGTTTTGAACTGGGAGAACTAGCCGGTGAGACAGGCGATCCAGCCATCGCGGCGGGCGGCGACCCGGCGCACAACGGGGCGGACCTCGCCCCGGACCCCTTTGTCGTCTACCGGGCGCGTGGGGTGCAGGCGGTCAAGGCGCACAAGGACCTGATGGGCTATCTGCAGGGGCAGGGCGCGGCGTGGGGCTTTGTCAAGAAGGTAATCTTGGACGCGCTGCCGCCTGAGATAGACGGCGCAGATGACCTGGCCTATAACCTCGTGCGTCCCGTGCTCGATGAGGTACTGGGCGAACAAGATGTGCATTGGGAGACCTACCAGCACGAAACCCGCCACACCACCTATGTGCGGCGTAAGCAGCCGCCCGGTGTGAAAAGACCATGAAACCCAACCGACCTTTCAACTTACAATACACGTACGTCTAGAAAATCAGGCGAGAGCACCGAGTATGAGTAAGAGTTCATGCATCATCTGCGACATCGACGGCACCATTGCCGCGCTGGGCGATCGTAGTCCATTTGACTGGACGCGCGTCGGGGAAGACAAGCCCATCCAGGTCATCATCAACCTGCTTGCGATCCTCCATCCGGTCTATACCATTATCCTCTTCTCAGGCCGGGATGGCAGTTGTCGAGACCTGACTGAACAATGGCTGCAGAAGCATCAGGTGCCGTATCACGAATTGTTGATGCGTAAGGCCGGGGACAAGCGCAAAGACTGTATCGTGAAGCAGGAGATGTATGAAACCCACATTGTGCCTCGTTATGAGGTCGAGTTCGTGCTCGATGACCGCAAGCAGGTGGTTGACATGTGGCGAGGTTTGGGGCTGACGTGCCTGCAAGTCGCTGAGGGCAACTTCTAGTCGTCAGTTCGCGCCTAGTGGCACTGGACAGATGCACAGGGGAAGCAGGTGGTGCATAGGAGTGGATGGCTGATGTGTGCCGACGCAACCCGTTCTCAAGGCGCTAAATGAACATATCAGCCTTGAGAGTGGCATGTGTATCGTGGCCATGCCTATGCCAGCGAGCGCGTTGCCGCGCAGGGTGCGGCGACGAACCCCACTGAAGCAGACCAGACGATGGCGCACGCACTGGCTGAAGCCGTACCGGTTGGCGCTGCGGGGCTACTATCCGCGCTCGGGGCAGGGGATGAAAAACCAAGGATGACCCTCACGCTTGGTCCCTGTGCGCGCTGATAGGCCCACAATACGGTACAGCCTTTCTGGCTACAACCGCCAGCCATCGACGGGGCTGAAGGGGCGGGCCGCTTCAATGTCCGACTCAGCCAGCCGGACATAGTGCTGTACCGTATCCAGCCGTGCATGACCCAACAGCGCCTGCAACAGCAGCGGGCTGCCGCCATTGCGCAGGAAGGTGATGGCAAAGGTGTGGCGAAAACGATGTGGATGGACGTTGGCTACCCCCGACTGCTCGCCCAGCCGCCCCAGCAAATGGCGCACGTTGTTACGCTCAAGCGCCGTGCCCTGTCGCGTGGCAAAGAGCGGTGCAGTCGCTGTACCCTCGCCGCGGTCGGCCAGATAGCGCCACAGCGCCTTGCGTGTGCGGTTGCCCACTACCACAAAACGCTCCTTGTCGCCCTTGCCATGGCGGATGTGCAGCCGCCCGCGCGCCTGCTCGTAGTCACGTATCTCCAGCGCACAGAGTTCACTGACCCGCACCCCGCTGTCGATCAGTGTCAGAATCAACGCCACATCGCGCAAGACCGTGGGACGCCGGCTGCGCGTGGTCTTGCCGCTGCGTGTGCGCCAGGGCTTGGTCGCCTTCGCCGCCTGTACAAGCAGACGCACCTCGTCGGCGGTGAGCGGATCGATGGCGCGTTTGGGGTACGGTGGAGCCGGTACCTTGCCGCGCAGGATGTGCGGGAGGCCGAGTTCTTGCTCGGCCCAACTCCAGAAGCTGGAGAGCGGTGC
>CAZYQJ010000449.1:0-5015 GCA_964649925.1 uncultured Litorilinea sp. | reverse complement strand
TTGACCCGGGGGAGTTCGGCCAGGCGTTTTTGGTGGCACTGGTGGCGGCGCTGGTGGCGGGCCTGTACCCGGCGTGGCGCATGGGGCAGATTGCGCCCGCGGTCGCGCTGCGCAGCGAGTAGACGCGGGGCTGCTGTTACAACTGGACCTCCGCGCCCAACTCCACCACACGGTCAGGCGGGAGCCGGAAAAAGTCCGTGGCGTTGCGCGAGTTGCGGCTCATCAAGGCAAAGAGATGTTCACGCCAGATCGCCATGCCGGTTCCTTCGGTGGGGAGCAGCCGTTCGCGGCCCAGAAAATAGCTGGCCTTGTACGGGTCCAGGGTGAGCGTCGGGGTGGAAAGCAGTTCCAGGCCATAGGGCACATTGGGAACCTGCATATACCCATAGCAGAGGATGACGCGGTGAAAGCCGTTTTGGAGCTTCTCATACTGGATGCGGCGGGCGGCAGGCACTTTGGGGATATCTTCCGTCTGAACTGAGAGCAGCACCACGTTTTGATGCAGCACCCCGTTATGCTCCAGGTTGCTCAAGAGCGCGGGGGGGATGCCTTTGGGATCGCTGTACATGTAGATAGCGGTTCCCGGCACGCGTACATACTGCTCGTTGTGAACCTGATCGGCGAACTCGTCAAAGTGTAGCGTCCCCTGCTTGAGCCGCTCTGCCAGGATCTCCCGCCCGCGATGCCAGGTAGTCATGATCGTAAAAACAACAGCGCCGATGACCAGTGGGAACCAGCCGCCATTGGGGATCTTGATCAGATTGGCTCCCCAGAAGGCCAGATCCACTGCCAGGAAAAAGCCAGCAACGACGAGGGCTACCGGCAGCGACCACCCCCACAGGTCACGCGCTACCACAAAGAGCAATATTGTCGTTACGACCATCGTCGTGGTGACGGCCACGCCATAGGCCGCGGCCAGGTTGCTAGACGATCCAAAGGCAATCACCAACACAATACAGGCTACCATCAGCATCCAGTTGATCGATGGGATGTAGACCTGGCCAATCTCCTCGGCGGAGGTATGCTGGATGGCTGTGCGCGGCAGGTAGGTCAACTGTACCGCCTGTTTGGTGAGCGAGAAGGCCCCAGTGATCAATGCCTGTGAAGCGATGACCGTGGCCATGGTCGCCAGCACGACCACCGGATAGAGCGCCCACGCCGGGGCCATGCGGTAGAAGGGATTGACGACGGCTTCGGGATGCTGGATCAGCAGCGCGCCCTGGCCGAAGTAATTGAGTAGCAGCGCGGGCAGCACCAGTGCAAACCAGGCCACACGGATGGGCCGTTTGCCGAAGTGGCCCATGTCGGCGTAGAGCGCCTCGCCGCCAGTGACGACCAGAAAGACCGAACCGAGGACCAAGAACCCGCGCCACCCATTGTGGGCAAAGAACTGCACCGCGTACCAGGGGTTGACAGCCAGCAGCACACTTGGCTGGCGGACAATCCAACTCAGCCCCAGCACGGCAATGGTGCCAAACCAGAGGAGCACCATCGGCCCAAAGACCCGGCCCACCCCTTCGGTGCCGCGGCTTTGAAAGAGGAACAGCGCCACCAGGATCGCCACCGTGATCGGGATGATGTAGGGTTCGAAGAATGGGGTAGCGATTTCCAGCCCTTCAACCGCCGAGAGCACTGAGATGGCAGGCGTGATCATGCCGTCACCGTAGAGCAGGGCTGTGCCAAACAGCCCCATCAAGATCAGCAGCCAGGAGCGCGTGTACCGTTTGACCCGCGGCGGGCGGATCAGGGCGGTGAGTGCCAAAATACCGCCTTCTCCCTCATTGTCGGCCTGCATCACAAAGACCAGATACTTGATGGAGATGACGATGACCAGCGCCCAGAAGATCAGCGAAAGGATGCCCAGGATGTTGGTCGCATCGACGGGGATGCCGTAGTGTTCATGAAAGGACTCGCGGAAGGCGTAGAGCGGGCTGGTGCCGATGTCGCCATAGACCACGCCCAGCGCGCCTAATGCCAGGTAAAGCAGGTAGCGTCCGGTGGCCGGGGGATGGTGATAGGGTTCTGACTCGGCGGCTGCGGCGTCTTGTAGTTGCCGGGACAAATTCATGGAAAAAAGCCTCAATTTCACGATTCTTCGATTCGCAGCCGGTAGCCCACGCCCGGCTCGGTCAGCACATAGCGCGGGCGGGTCGAATCCGGCTCGATCTTGCGGCGCAGGTTGCTGATGTTGACGCGCAGGAGATGGGTCTCCTCGGCGTATTCACTCCCCCATACCTTTTGTAGCAGGTGACGGTGGGTCAGCACTTTGCCAGCGTGCGCCGCCAATTCTCCCAACAGATCGTATTCGGTAGGCGTCAACTGCACTTCCTGTCCGGCCACTTGGACAATGCGCCGGGCAAAGTCGATCAGCAGTTCTCCGCTTTGAAAGCTCGGTTCTCCGGCGGCCTGGGCCGCGCGGCGCAGGGTGGCGCGCAGGCGCGCGCTTAACTCTCCCATGCCAAAAGGCTTGGTCAGATAATCGTCGGCTCCGGCGTCGAGCGCGGCGATCTTATCGCGCTCATGTTCGCGCACGGATAGAATGATAATTGGCAGTTGCGTCCATGCCCGCAGTTGGCGCACGACTTCGGTCCCGTCCATATCGGGCAAGCCTAAATCCAGGATCATGATGTCTGGCCCCACTGCCATCACTGCGGCCAATGCCTCCTGGCCTGTACTCGCCTCATGCACGACATAGTGCTGTGCGCTGAGCGCGGTGTTGAGAAAGTGGCGGATGGCCTTTTCGTCGTCGACGATCAAGATGTGCAGCTTTTGTTCGGTCATGACCCGCTCTCTGTTCGTACGGTTTGGGAGGGCGTGGCGGCGAGGGGGAGGGTCACCTTGACCACAGTCCCGCCGCCGATCCGGCGCTCCGCCCAGATGCGCCCGCCGTGCGCTTCTACGATCCCCTTGCTGATCGACAGCCCCAAGCCGGTCCCGCCCGCGTCTTGAGGCCGCGAGGCTCGATAGAACTTTTCAAACACCTGGGCGAGTTCTCCTTCAGGGATGCCAACGCCGCGGTCAGCGACGGCAATTTCAAGGTCCGGCGGCGACTGGCGCACCTGAATCGCCAGCGGCGCGCCGGGCGGCGAGTATTTGATGGCATTGTCGAGTAGGTTGCCCAACACCTGCACCATGAGCAGCAGATCCATCGGCACCATCGGCAGGTCGGCGGGAACGTCGACCGTCAGCGGGTGGTCGCCCAGCCGATCCCCCAACTCGGCCAGGGCCACGCCCACCAAGTCCTGTACGTCATAGGGTTCGGCCTGAATGGTCAGCGCCCCAGCCTCCAGACGGGACATATCCAGCAAATTGCCGACCAGGCGGTTGAGCCGCCTGGTTTCGTCCCAAGCGGTGTCCAACAGATCGGCCTGCCCTTCGGGCGAGAGTGACTGGTTCTCGCGCAGCGTACTCAACACGCCGGTGATCGAGGCAAGCGGCGTGCGTAAGTCGTGCGAGATGGAATTGAGCAGCGCCGTATAAAGCCGTTCGCGCGCCTGTAAAAGCTCCATTTGATAGGTCTGGTCGATCAGGTCGGCTCGCTCTAGGGCCAGGGCGGCCTGGCTGGCAAAGGCTTCCAGCAACTGCCGCTGGTTGGGCGACAGCGGCGCGTGATCTGTGCGCTGGATCGCCAGCAAGCCGATCACCTCGCGCGCGGTGCGCAGTGGGAAGGAATCGCTCCCGGCGGCTGGCTGCATAGGTTGGCCCTGATCGGGGGATGGCTTGTAGCCGGGGCTGGCACAGCGCAACGCCATCCCTTCCGGCCCTGTCAGAAAGATCGCTGCCTCAGCGTGAACGGTGCGGCTGGCATGGTCGATCACGGTCTGGAGGATCTCGTCTACCTGGTAGACAAGCGCCAGGGCGCGGCTCAGTTCATAGGATGCGCTCATCTGGGCCGCGTGCTGCTGCGTGGCCTGCGTCTGGGCGCGGGCGCGCGCGGTCAAGGTGCTGATCATCAACCCCACAACCAGGAAGCCGAGAAACGAAATGATGTACTCGACATCGGCGATTGCCAGCGTGAAGTGGGGGGGCACAAAAAAGACGTCAAAGGCCAGCACGCTGAGCAGCGAGGCCAGGGTAGAGGGTCCCTGTCCCCAACGCCGGGCGATAAGGACAATGGCCAATAGATAGAGCATGATCAGGTTGGCCGGATCAAGAACGTTGTGGATCGGCTGTCCCACCAGCGTCACCAGCGCCACCATGCCCATACTCTCCAGATAAGGCCACCAGGCTACCCCCCATTGCGTCCCTGGACGGGAGGGCAGGGAGTCATCCAATACAGAAGTCAACGTCGTTTTCCTTGAAGGCATTCTCGAACCGACTTTCCTCGAATTGCCAACGGCTGTTAAGTATAGGACCGACGAGGTCAAGGGTGTATCAAGAACGCACCGCGATCTATCAAGAATGTGTCAAGAACCAGTGATCGCGCGCTGCCTACAGCGTACTCCCAAAACTCTGCACGCGCTACGCTGAGTTCGCCACAGTCTGATGGTGAGCCAACATCCAGGCGCAGTTCGCCCTATGGTATAGACTCATAGACTACAGTAGGCGTCTAGGGGCGTTGGCGTCTGTAGGTATCTTGATGGAATCGGGGTAGAACGTGGACTTATGACGACAGAGCAACCTTCATCCGGCCAGCCGTCCAAAAAGCCGCCAGTGTTGGATCAGGTGTCCGCCGGTGGAGTGGCCTACCGCCGCGCCGCGGATACTGTCGAGGTGGCGCTCATTTCGGTGGGGCCGCAGGCGCGCTGGCAACTGCCCAAAGGGTTGGTGGGGCCGGGTGAATCGCCTGAGGTAACGGCACTGCGCGAGGTGCGTGAGGAAGCAGGGATCGAGACCGAACTGGTGGCGCCGCTCGACCCTATCGAATACTGGTACGTGGGCTGGCGTGGCAAACAACGGGTGCGCTTCCACAAGCGCGTCCATTTCTTTTTGCTGGCCTACCAGCGTGGGGATGTGCGCGACCATGACCATGAAGTGAACGAAGCGCGCTGGGTCCCCCTGGCTGAGGCGCAGAC
>CAZYQJ010000448.1:2871-5019 GCA_964649925.1 uncultured Litorilinea sp. | reverse complement strand
GGTGGGCCAAGGGGGGCGTGCTGCATGGGGAAAGCCCGGCGCGCATCGCCTTCCTGCGTACGTTGCTGGAGGAAAATGCCCCTGAAGGGCTGGACCCGGTGACCGTTCCCGGCGGCCTGTTTCAGCCGCGCGACCGGGCCAGCAAGGGTCAAGCCTACTACCTCTATTATTTCGGCATCGCCCAGCCAGGACGCTTCGAGTTCAGCCTGCCCGAAGACAAGCAGTACAAACTAGATATTGTTGACCCGTGGAACATGACGATCACGCCGGTCGAAGGGACCTTCAGTGGCACATTCTGGCTAGAACTGCCTAGCAAGCCGTACCTGGCTGTCCAGGCGCGCCAGGTCTAGGCGGAGAGGCTGTCTCTGCCCCTGATATCGCAGTTGTGGAATACAGTTCTTGGAAGAAGAGGATCAGGATTGAAGAAGTAGTTCGTCGATGTGTCCGTTGTACGCCTAGTCTGATCATGGAGCTAGAGGTTCGACGCTCACAACCCAAGAAGGAGATTTTGTATGAAGCAATTTGCTCGGCTCACGCAGGGACTCGTGCTGATACTGGCGATCCTCCTGCTGGTGGCCTGCCAGCCGCCCAGTGCGGGGGAAGGGGCAGAAGCTGGCGCAGGGGAAGAAGCCGCTGCGCCAGCGGGCGGGACGCTCACGGATGTGGGCACGCCGCGCAGCGAAACCTTGATCTTTCAGACCTTTGACCGCAAGACCGCCAACCCTGATGCCATGAACCCGCTGATGCAGTACGCACAGTGGCGCGGCTTCCGGGAATTGGGCTGGGGCTTCCTGTGGGAAACCGATACAGGCACAGGCGAGTCCTATCCAGAACTGGCGGAAGCCATGCCAGAGGTGCTGAACGAGGAGCACACACAGTTCCGCATCAAGCTCAAGGAAGGCATCTACTGGAGTGATGGCGTCGAATTCACCACCGACGACGTTATCTACACGCTAGATACCTACTTCAATGAGCAGGAGAAGTTGACGAACGGCAACATCAACCGCATCGTCAACTATATCAAGAGCTACAAGGCGATTGATAAGTATACGTTTGAGGTGGAGACCATCAATCCGTCCTACGACCTGCACACGGTGATGGGCGTGTATACGTGGGGGGCCGCCTTCATCCCCGTGCCCAAGCACATCTTTGAGCAGCAAGAGGATGTCAGCGCCTTCCGCAACACCTACCCTGTCACGTTAGGGCCGTATGTAGTCAAGGAATATGACCCGAACGGCTTCTGGCAGTTGTGGGAACGCCGCGAGGACTGGGAACGGTCGGCCTGGGGGTGGATGGGCGAACCGAAGCCCAAGTACGTACTGTATAAGGACTTTGGCCCTGAAGAGAGCCGCGTGCTGGCCTTTGTGCAAGGGCAGTATGATGTGGATACCTTCATGAGCCCCGACAGCATCAAGGGCGCGCAGCAGCGCAGCGACAAGATCACGACCTTCTCGCCCAAGATGCCTTATCACAACATGGACGACGCCTGCAGCTACGGCGTGCTGATGAACATGCACAGGGCCCCGCTGGATCAGCCCGAAGTGCGCTGGGCGTTGGCGCTGTCGCTGGATTTGAAGGATGTGGGCATCAATTCGGTCAACGGCGAGTTCAAGGCTTCGCCGCTGCCGATGGTGGACACGCAGATTCTGCGGCCCATTTACTTTGAGCCGCTGATCCCGTGGCTGAACGAGTTCACGCTGGCCGACGGTTATAAGCCGTTTGACCCGAACTTCAGCAGCGATCTGGTGGCGCGGCTGCAAGAGATGGGCGTCGACCCCTCGCAACTGCCGGAGGGCGAAGAGGCGATCTCCGCGGCTTTTGGCATCGGCTGGTGGAAGTATGATCCGGCCCAGGCCGAGAAACTGTTCAACTCGGTGGGCATGACCAAGAACGCCGATGGTCTCTATACGTTGCCCGACGGCACCGTATGGGAACTGGAACTGGTGATTCCGGGTGACTGGAACAAGGTGATGCAGCGCGTTGGCTTCTCGATCGCGGATAGCTGGCGCAAGTCGGGCATCCAGGTCAACGCACGCCAGGTAGACAACGCCGAGTTCAGCAATATCCAGAACACGAACGGCCTGCTCACGACCTTGCTCAACTGGACGAACTGCATTTTCACGCCGAACTATCTCAACTCGTTCCACA
>CAZYQJ010000448.1:0-2861 GCA_964649925.1 uncultured Litorilinea sp. | reverse complement strand
AGCATCAGCGCGGAGAACCTGATGGCGGTGGATGCGACAGAGCCGATTGTCGGCAACATGTGGCGCTGGGAAAATGAGACGGCCTTTGAACTGGTCGCCCAGAGCAAGGCGATGGACCAGTCCGACCCGCAATTCCTGGAGAATGGGCGCGGTATCCTCCAGGAGATGGTCGAGGACATGGCGTACATCAACATCATGAACATTCCGACTACCATTCCGACCAATGAGACCTATTGGACCAACTTCCCGAAACAGGATAACTACTATGCGGTTCCCTATTCGTGGTGGAGTTCGGCCAAGGAGATGGTGGTCAATATCGAGCCGACTGGGGTGAAGTAAGCACGTACCCGCGGAGGTGGGGCGGCAGGCGCTGCCCCACCTTTTCGCAGGATGGAGCCAGCTATGGGATTGATACAATATATCGCATCGAGGTTGGGGGTCTACTTCTTTGTGATCTTCATCGGGATTACGGTGACCTTCTTCTTGCCTCGCCTGATGCCTAGCGACCCCATTGAGAACTACATTGCTCAGTTGCAGAGCCAAGCAGGTCAGACATTGAGCGCCGAGGACGTGGCTGAGTTGCGGGCGTCACTCGCTCAACTCTATGGGCTGGAGGGTTCGCTGTTTACACAGTACGTGGGCTATTTGAAACGGGTCTTCTTGACCTTTGACTTTGGCCCGTCGTTCTCGTCTTTCCCGCGACCTGTGACCGAGTTCATTATGTTGGCGCTGCCGTGGACGCTGGGGTTGCTGCTGACGACGACCATCCTGGCCTGGACCCTCGGCAACACGATTGGACTGCTGGCCGGGTTCTTCCACAACAAGCGAGCGGCAACCGTTTTGGAGGTCATAGGGGTGGGGCTATATCCGATCCCCTATTACATTTTGGCTTTGGTTTTCATCCTTGTCCTAGCGTATATCTACCCGATCTTTCCGATCTCCACCACGATCCGGCCCGGCCCGTTAACGATGGAGAAGATCAAGAATATCCTGTATAATTCGATCCTGCCTGCCCTCACGTTAATCACCGCGGGGTTTGGGTGGAACATCCTCAGCATGAAGTCGCTGTCCTATTCCACCAAACAGGAGCCGTTTGTCAATTTTGCGCGCCTCAAGGGGACCCCATCGCGCACGATCATGTCCAGCTATGTCTTTCGAAACGCCTTGCTGCCGCAGGTCACGGCCTTGGCGCTTTCGATGGGTACGATCTTCAATGGCGCGCTGCTGACCGAGATTCTGTTCTCGTACCCTGGGCTGGGGCTGTTGATGCGCAGCGCGGTGGGCAGCGGTGACTATAACATGCTCTATGGCACGATTACGATGACGATCATCGCAGTCGCCACGGCTGCGCTGCTGATCGATCTGCTCTACCCGCTGTTTGACCCACGCATTCGTTACAGGTAACGCCATGAACACCAACCTTCGTCTCAAGCGTACCCCTGCCGTCGCCGCGGCTGAGCCATCCGATTCGAGCTACCGTAGACGGCTCCAACTCAACCTGCGGCTGCGGATCGGGCTGGCGATTCTGGCGGTCTTCGTGATCGGCAGCTTTACGCTCCCCTTCTTTACCGACGTAAACCCGTCGGCGCAGGGCAGCTACATGAAGAACCTGAAGCCGAGTTGGGATCACCTGCTGGGGACTAACTCGCAGGGGCAGGACATTTTCTGGTTCCTCGTCTTTTCAATTCGCAATTCGCTGATGCTGGGTGTTGGCGTCAGCCTCTGCGTGACCGTCATCGCCACGCTGGTCGGCCTTAGCGCCGGGTATGTTGGCGGCTGGTATGAGCGCGGGGTCATGCTCATTACGGACTCGTTTATCACGATTCCGGTCTTTCCAATCTTGATTGTGCTGGGGGCGTTGGTACGCGGGCGCACATCGTTTTGGGTGGTGGGGTTGCTGCTCGTCATCTTTGGGTGGGCGTACGGTGCGCGCACGGTGCGCTCGATGGCGCTGTCGCTGCGTGAGCGCGAGTTTATCAACATGGCGCGCTTTTCGGGGGCCAGCACGCTGGGCATCATCTTGACGGAAGTGTTCCCCTATGTCTATGCCTATATGGTCGTTGGATTTATCAACACCATCTTGTTTGCGATCAATACCGAGGCTGCGCTGGCAGTCATTGGTCTGTCCAAAGTTGAGGTGCCCACACTGGGGTCTATCATCTTTTGGGCGTTGAACTACAACGCGATGTTCACTGGACAGTACACTTGGATCGTTGCCCCGGTTGTTGCAACAGTCCTACTTTTCTTGGGGTTGTTCCTCACGTCCACGGGCTACAACGAACTGTATGCAGCCAGACGAGGACATTCATGATCAAGCTGAACAATATCGTGGCAACCTATACAACGGTTCGTGGCCAGGTCAACGCGGTCGATGGGGTCAACCTGGAAGTGCCCGATGGCACGATCCTGGGCGTTGCGGGAGAATCGGGCTGTGGCAAGTCCACGCTGCTGAAAGTCCTCTATGGCGACATGACCTATCCGCTTTCGCTGTCGGCGGGTACGGTGGCATATGGCATTGAGGATGTGCAGGGTCGAGAGATCACCAGTGATACCATCCGCGATCACTGGTTCAAGCGCATCTCCTATATCCCGCAGAGTTCGATGAGTTCGCTCAATCCGGTGACGCGTATTCGGAAGCAGTTTTTGGACTTTTTGGACCCCACGGCAAACAAGGCGCAGGTGTTGGAGGAGGTGCGGGCGTTTGTCCAGCAGTTGGACTTGCCGCCCGAAGCGCTGGATGCGTTTCCGCACCAGCTTTCCGGTGGGATGCGGCAGCGCATTATGGTGGCCATGGCAACCTTCTTCCAGCCGGAGATCATCCTGGCGGATGAGCCGACGACGGCGTTGGACGTGGTGGTGCA
>CAZYQJ010000447.1:0-5022 GCA_964649925.1 uncultured Litorilinea sp. | reverse complement strand
AAAGCCAAACGCTAAGATGCGGGAGAACTCGCTGATCAGTTCGAGCAAGCCGACAAACGCATTGATCCAGCGCATAGCCCCTTGACCGCTGACGTTATAGAACTTGCGGAAATAGTTGCCGCCCAACTCGCGCACACCCCAGACCTGCACCATAACCATCACGACCAACGCCAGGGCAAAGGTCATATTCAGGTCGGCGCTGGGCGCACGGAAGAGCGGGACAAAGGTGGCGTGTTCTTCCTCAGCCTCTTCCTGCGCCACTCCCGCAGCAGGCTCCACCAGCACCAGGCTGCCATCGGCCATCGCCAGTTGGCGATCGACGGCAAGGGCATGTTCGCCCGCCTCGATGCTGGGGGTCGCCCCATGGTGCTCATAGCCAATGCTGCCGACGCCAGGGATCAACCCCGACCAGTTGGAGATCAGCACAAAGAGGAAGATCGTCGCCACCCAGGGGAAAAACCGGCGCGCATAGCGACCGGCAATGCTCTCACTCAGCCCATACAGCGCTTCGATCACCATCTCCATGACATTCTGCCACCCCGAAGGGATCAACTTCATGCGCGCTGTGGCAAGTATCGCCATGAGAATGATGATGATGTCCACCACAAGCGTGGTGATCATCGAGTTGGTGAGCCAGTCGGGGCCGTCCGAAAAGATCGGTTCGCCCGACAAGGCCACATGCGGAGGGGGAACCGGGATGATAAAGCCCAGGATCAGCAGGATAATTGCACCGGCCCAGATCCCGGCCCTGACCGGGTTCGCCTGCACCCAAGCCTTAAACCGCTCCCACAGGTTTCTTACTCTGTCCATACTCACTTACCCCTTGGCCTTCCCTTTGGGTGGTGGGCAGTGCACAGGCAACTGCCAGAGTCCGTACGATGATCGGTCTTATATAAACTGGTTCTTTGACAGCCGTCTACAGGCGGGGGAGACGGCTACGGTGTGTCAATGCCCGCTTCGGGGGTTGGCAGTGGAGGGGGTGGCAACTGCTCATACACCCGATCCAACTCGCGCAGGGCAGCCCGACTCAGCACAACAGCAGCAGTCGGGAAACAGATCACAATCGCGGCAATGGTGATAAACGGAAGCGTTCCCACAAACAGGTCAACAGCGAGCGCAGCACTGCACGGTAGCACCAAAACCCATAGAAGAAGCTGGGTCAACAGCCGGAGATTAATGCGTTGGATGTGCATGTCCTGTTGCTACCAGTCCGCGAACGGTCTCTTCAACAGCTTACGCCTTGGACCGTTGGCGCAAGGGTTTGTCCAAAGTAAACGCCATTTTCCGCTCGTGGGCCGCGCCCAGCCGACAGTACGGCGATTATAGCAGGCGGTATATACTCGCGCAAATTTTCACATGCGAATTGAACACTATGTTTTTGACGCACCTAAACGCGCCCGCTTATAGCGGATCTGCGCCGGGTGCGGGCGCGCCGATGGAAATGGCCTGCGCGTCGAGCCATCCGCCAGGTCATTTTCGACCCGGCTAAACTATGATGCCCGTTCCAGCGGGCTTGTCAAATCAGGTGGCGGGTTCAGTGCGGAATCAACGCCGCGCCGCCTGGTCTTCCAACCACAGCAGCGCGATCAACAACACCTCGATCAACTTATCTACGTAGGCGACTGCGGTGCGCGCGCCGATAAAGACCCACATCACCACCGTCACTGCCGTGTACAACATCAAGCCCCAACGCGCCCACTGTCGGTAGGGAAGCAGCGCCGAGACCGGCACATACAGCGCAGCCAGCAGCGCCAGGTAGCCCAGCCCGTTGGCGATAAACAGCCAATCAAACGCCAGCGCAAAGTGGATCACCGCCGTCGTGATCGTAAGCACAATGATGCCGATTTGCAGCGCGCCAAAACGAGGGTGGGCCTGGGTCATCAGCCTTCTCCTGTCCAGCAATGCAGGTTCGGGTATAAACTGCCCGTCATGGCGAAAGCGGGCAGGGGGAATCGGGGTGTGCATCGCCTACTCTACAACAGCTTGCAGGTGAATGCAACCGCTTTGGCTGCGCGCCCCTCTGCGGATTTAACCGTTTGGTCGCGCATTGGGTACACTGTGTCCACAGGTTTTTCAGCGAGAGGAGCGACGATGCAAAGCCATCTGGAAACCACCCGGCCCTACCCAGCCACGCGCACGACCACAGCGGCGGCCTGGGCCGAGTTGTGGCGCGGCGCGTGGGTGATCTTTCACAAACACATGGTCAAGTTCAGCACCGACAGTATGGAGATCGGCGGCACGTTGGGCTGGCCGCTGCTGTGGGTGGCGACCTTCGGGTTGGGCATGGAGCGCGTGGTCCAGGTGGATGTCTTGGGCGGCGATAGCTATCTGGCTTTTATCACGCCCGGCATCATTGCCCTCACCGCCTTGAGCGGCGCGGTCAACAGCGGCATGACCCTACTCGAAGAAAAGATCAAGGGCATCATCAAAGAGTACCTGGTCGCGCCCATCCCGCGCATGAGCATCCTGCTCGCCTCTACCGGCAGCGGGCTGGTCAAGACGCTGATCCAGTCACTGATCATCCTGGTCATTGCCCTGATCTTCGGCGCACGCGTCACCGGCGGCCCGCTGGATATCGGCCTTGCCCTGGTCTATCTCCTGCTCTATGTGATGGCGTTTGTCGGCTTTAGCAACGGCGTCGCCGCGCGCAGCCGCTCCACCGGCGGCTATCATATGCTGCTCTTTGTGCTGAACCTGCCTCTGCTCTTTCTGAGCAACGCACTCTATCCGCTGGCATCCATGCCCGTCTGGATGCGAGTCCTGGCCTATCTCAACCCCACGACCTATGTGGTGGACGGGATGCGCCACACGCTCTTTGGCATCGGCACGATCTCTCCCTGGCTGAACCTGGCAGTGCTGATCGCCTTTGCCGTCCTGTGCCTGCGCTATGGATTAGCCAGTTTCCAGCGCATCCTGGATCAAGGCTGACACATCTATACATCTATATCTATTATGATCCTTATTCTCTCTCACTGCCCCCCAAGCTTGATGAACAACGACTAATGACTGACTATACCTGGACACCCGATCGGCTGATCCACTACCCGCTTGTCGAACATGTGCATCTTGCACCCGACGGCAGCCAGGTGATCTTCACGCTGCGCCTGGCCCATCTGGCCGATGACGCCAGCGAGTTTCGCCGCCAGGTCTATCTTGCGCCGCTGGCAAACCAGGGCGCGCCGCGTGCCCTGACGCATGGCGCCAGCGCCGCCCAGCCGCGCTGGAGTCCGGACGGGCGATTGATCGCCTTTTTGCGCCCCGCGCCCGGCAGCGACGAGCCTGGCCTCTGGATCATGCCTGCCACTGGCGGCGAACCCTGGCCGCTTACCGGCGCGGCCAACGGCATCCGCAACGCCATCACCCAATTCAAGTGGAGTCCCGACGGCACGCGCATCGCCTTTGTGACCGTGCCCTGGGATGAAGCCGCAGACGCCCGCCGCCGCGCCCGCGATGACGCCCGCCAGTGGCGCGTGGATTACGACTTTGCCCATCTCTACGTTGCCGCGCTGCCCGATACACCCGGCCCGGCGCGCCATGTGCGCCGCTTGACCCAGGGCCGCATCCATGTACATGCCTTTGACTGGCGGCCCGACAGCGCCGAAATCGCCTTCATCCACCAGCCCACCCCCTATCTGGACACCTGGGCCGATGCGATGCTGGCAACCGTCTCCGCCACCCACGCCGCCACCCCCACGCTGGTGACGTGCGGCCCTGCGACGGGCTGGGACGCCGAACCGCGCTATTCACCCGACGGTGCCTGGATCGCCTGTGAAGTGAGCGAAGACCGCGCCTGGCCCTATGCCTCACGCGTCCACCTCTACCCGGCGACGGCCAATGCCTCCCCCTCCCAAGCGCCAAAGCCGCTGGCCGATGTCAGCGACAGCCAGCCCAAAGTGGCGGGATGGTCGCCGGATGGTTCGGCAGTCTATGTGATCAACCAGTGTGGGCTGGGCACGGAGCTGCTGGCCCTGCCTGCGGACGGCGGCGATCCACGCCTGCTGGTGGCGGCAGAACGCTCGGTCGGCGCGTATCACATCAACCAGGGCGGCCAGGCCGCCCTGGTACGCCAGGACTTTCATGTGCGCGATACGGTGGAAGTCTTTGACCTGACCGCCGCACCCAACGCCTCCCCGCGCGCGCTTGCCATGCCCGCCGTCGAGCAGTACCCTAGCGATGGGCCGCTGCCCCAGGTTCGCCTGCTGAACTGGACTACGCCCGACGGCTTCACGATTGAGGGCTTTCTTTACCTGCCGCATGGCTACGACCCCGACCGCGATGGGCGTATCCCGCTGGCGCTGCACATCCACGGCGGCCCCATGAGCGTCTTTCAACGCCAATTTGCGGGCTGGCCCTACCACTACGCAGCCGCCGCGCTCTGCGAGCGGGGTATCGCCGTGCTGCGCTGCAACCCGCGCGGCAGCAGCGGCTATGGCCGCGCCTTCCGCTATGCCAACCTCTGCGACTGGGGCGGCGGCGACTATCGCGACCTGATGCAAGGTGTGGATACGGTCATCGAACTGGGCATTGCCGACCCCGACCGGCTGGGCGTCGCCGGGTGGAGCTATGGCGGCTTTATGACAAGCTGGATCATCACCCAGACCGACCGTTTTGTCGCGGCCTCCATCGGCGCACCCGTCACCAACCCGATCAGCTTCACCGGTACCGCCGACATCCCCAGTTTTATACCGGGCTTCTATGGCGGCGAATTCTGGGAACGCTGGGAACATTATGTCGAGCGCACACCCGTTTTCCATGCCCACCAAGTCCGCACCCCTGCGCTGATCCAGCACGGCGATGCTGACGAACGCGTGCCGCTGGAACAAGGGCTTCAATTCTATATGGCGCTGGAACGCCGCGGCGTGCCGGTGGAGATGATCATCTACCCGCGCCAGGGCCATGCCATCTCCGAGCCGCGCCTGCTGGCCGATTTTATCCGCCGCAACGTCGAATGGTTCACCCGCAAACTGACCCCCACCCGTCGCACATGACCGGCGCTTGCGGCGTCTCCCCGCACAACCGATG
>CAZYQJ010000446.1:0-5044 GCA_964649925.1 uncultured Litorilinea sp. | reverse complement strand
TTCTCGTCGACCGTGGCGTTGCATAGCACTTTGGTGTTGCCCATGGTAACCAATACAGAGCCTTCGGGATAGATGACATAGTCCAGTTCAAAGCTAACGGGGCGCAGTTCGTCCAGCGGGCGGTCTACAGAGGGCACGAGGCCATCCTTTCCAGGTGATAAGGGTGGACAGCAGTCGCAAAGCGACATCGCCATTATCCGCGGTTGCAGGACAGGCTGCAAACCGCCTTTCTGGTGGCGGGTACAAAAAACCCCTCCGCATCCGGAAGGGTTTCATCAAGGGGTATAAGAGTGGAGCTAAAGGGACTTGAACCCTTGACCTCTACAATGCCATTGTAGCGCTCTCCCAACTGAGCTATAGCCCCAAAATCGGCGGTTGTTGTAACCGCTATTCTATTGATTTCACCTGTCCTGTCAAGTTTGCCTGGGCGGTCGCCCGGCGACTGTCACGAACAGGGAAGGTGGAGCTGAAGGGACTTGAACCCTTGACCTCTACAGTGCGATTGTAGCGCTCTCCCAACTGAGCTACAGCCCCGCTTGGCACAGTATCTGCTTCACTACAGAGTGATAGTGTACCGCGATAGAGCCATTTGGTCAAATCGGCGAAGCTGCACACAGGCATTATTTCCGCTAACCCCACCCGCGGCCTGTCGCATCCGCCAGGTGCTGCGTTCCCCATCTGGCAGGCAAAGACTGGCGCAACATCCATTGTGGACGTGTTATCCGTCCTATATGCTGGACCTAAGCAACAAGCGTGCAATCCCCCTGCACCTGCACAGGATCTATCGAGCCGTACACCGGCACATGTACCCGATGTATGTCTCGGTATACCACTGCGCTGTGAAGTAACGCATAGCCCCCCGACCTAGACCCTTGCTAGACTGGATTCGGAATCTGAAACAGACGCTCCAAATAAGCGTAGGAATCTGGTCTGAGTTGTAGGTCGCAAATGTCAAACAGGGGCACAGCGTTCCTGCTAGAGTAGAGCTAGAAACATCGGTTCCACACAGAGCCGGTTAAGCAACAGTACGAAAGTACGGAGGAACAACCATGAACGCTCGCCGCATCAGCATCATCGCCCTCACCCTGGTCTTAATCGTCGCCGTGATTAGCGGTGCGATCCACTTTCTGCGTAACGATGCAGAGCCGGTGATCCGGCCTGAACTGGCGAACGTACGAGACTATAGCCCGGCTGGGGTCGAAAATGGCCGCAGCTATGCCGTGGATGGCGGCGCGCTGTTTGCAGGTGTCCCCAATTACTGGGTTCAGATAGAGACGCCCGCCAACGTGATTGTCAGCGCCGTCGCCGTGGATAGCCAGGACCCCAACCGTATCTTTATCGGCGCAGCCAACGAGATGGCGATCTACCGTTCCACTGACGCCGGTGAATCCTGGGATCGCATCCCGCTGACAAATGAAGCGATCGGCGGTGTCACCGATATCGCCCTAGACAGCGTCCAGCGGCTGGTCTATGTGGGTACGGATACGGCTGGCGTCTTCCGGCTGCGCGATGTCGGTTCGAGCGTCATCGTCGGCGGCCAACTGCTGCTGCAAGAGCCTGTGGTCGAGGTCGCCGCCGACAGCACAGGCAAGGGCATGGCCTTTGCACGCACCGAATGGAATCTCTACCGGGCCGATAACTTTGGCATGACCTGGGAAGTGGTCACCGACCTAAAGAGCATCCCGACCGCCCTGGCGATTGCCAACAGCGATCCTGCCCGCATCTATGTCGGCACGACGGACCGCGGCCTGCTTGTCAGCGAGGACGGCTTCACCTGGACGACTGCCAACGAAGGGTTAGGTCTGGTTCCGGGTTCCCGCCTGCAAATCAATGACCTGGTGGTGGACCCACAGCAGCCTGAGACCGTCTATGTGGCGAGCAGCTATCTCTACGGGACCAGCGAAGTGCATGAAGCCCCTGGCACTGTGGCGATCAGCGTTGACAACGGCGCAACCTTCAGCCCGCTGGCTGACCAGATGGATGTGGCCGTGGCTGATCTGATGCCTGTGCCGGGCATGACGGGCGCAGTCTATGCGCTGACCGACCGCAGCCGCACGCCGCTGGCCCTGGGCGATGCCCCGGTTGCCACCGAGGTGGTCATCGCCCCGACTGCCGCAGAGGGCGGTTTGAACACGACCGGGATGCTGTCATGGGTAGTCGCCGGGCTGGCCGCTGCTGCCCTTGCCTATGCTGTCATCACCGATCTGCGCCGCCGCCCCGAACCAGTCACCACACTTGCGCCCAGCATCGCACGCAACAACCGCTAATTACAACACACAACAGAATTTGAGACTTACGGGCCTTCTGGAAAACCAGGAGGCCCGTTTTATTGGCTGCCCGCCTGCCCATCGACTTGCGTCATAAGTGCGACACAAGCTAGCCATCTGACCAGGTAAGCACTGGTCTATTACAGAGTGTGTAACGCGGCGTACAGCGCGACACTACATGATGGACCGCTTGCCAGTGAACCCAGGCCTTCCAGGGGACTTGATCCTCACCCTCTTTACCGGTCTAGAGTGGTGGCGCATCCTGGCAATTGTCTTCTATCCTTTCGCTGGCGTTGATCGTGCGCTTTTGGCAGGTGACCATGATCATCGGCCTAGCGATGGATGTCGGCATGCCAGTTGCGCTGCTGTGGGTCCACTGGCCTACGCTCCAAATCCTCGGCGCGTAGGGGTGAATCCATCTGCCCCTTGAAATATGGATACCATGTAACAGACTTTAGGAGACAAGCAATGGCGCTACTCTTTTCGGAGAAGGGAATCTTGATCCTGGTGACCCTGGTCGGCATGGCGATGTGCAGCGCCGGGATCGGCCAGGTGGCGGCGCGCGGTGAATGGCTGCACCCGATGAGCGTCATCGGGTATGTACTGGGTGCGTTGATCCTGGTGGTGGTAGGGGCAGCCCTGTTTGGCGTCAGGCTGCCGTTGATCGATTCCGCGCGCATGGCGACGATCGCGGTGATCGTGCTAGCAATCGCCAAGATTGCGCTTACCCAACTACATCGCGCAGTGGGGTAGAAAATCCTATGCGCCTGCGTGCTACCGAGTTGCAGGCGCACAGCCTCCCCAGAAAGGGGCTACGACATGAAGATCGCTATTGTCAGCGTATTGGTGATTCACGGTCTGATCCTGGCCGCACAAAGCCCTGCAGCATTTCGCGGCACCACCGGGTTGCAGAACCCAGCCTGGCTGAGTTGGTGGCCGACTGGGCTGGGCGAGTCATGGCTGGTAGCAAGTCTGCACCTGGGCAAGACCCCCTTTACCTGGTTGCTCGCGCTTGGGTGGCTGGTGGGCGGGTTGCTGCTGGTAGCGGCGGGCCTCTCGGTTTTTGGTATCTTGATTCCGGTAGAGTATTGGCGATTCCTGGCCTCGCTTGGCGCGGCCATTTCACTGGCGATGCTGCTGGTGTATTTGCATCCGTTTTACCTGATTGGGCTGACCTTGAGCGTCGTGATCCTGATGGGGCTGCGCTGGATGAACTGGCCCCCGGTGGACCTGTTGGGAGCCTGATCGAGAACCGAGTTCCTACCCAATAGGCAGCTACCGAGGAGAGACTGCATGATACAAAAATTCATCCGGCAGCGTCCGGCGTTGAGCTACTTTGCCCTCACCGTGGCCTGGTCTTATCTGTTCTGGCAGGTTCTCTTCACCCTGATGCCTGTAGACCCGGCCACAGGGCCGACGCTCCAACACATTCTATGGGCGGTGCTTGGGGGCAGCCCCAGCCTGTTCGGGCTTGCACTCACCTATGGGACTGGTGGAAGGGCCGCGCTGCGCGATCTCCTGGCGCGGGCCGGTCGCTGGCGCGTGGGGCTGGGCTGGTATGCCGCCGCGCTCCTGTTGATGCCAAGCCTCAACGCCATCATCTACCTGCTCCATAGTCTCTTTGAAGGCAAAGCCTACCCGGTTCAATGGGCGGGCCTCGCCTTCGGGCTTCCGGCAGGGATCATGGCCTCCCTCTTAGAGGAATTTGGCTGGCGCGGCTTTGCGCTGCCGGTGCTGCAGAAACGGTATAGCGCTCTGGTCGCCAGCCTGATCGTGGGGCTGGGCTGGGGATTGTGGCACTTTCGTCTGAACCTGACGATGATGGACCAATACGGCGCACTGACGATCCCGCTCATCCTCTTGTCTGCGCCCGTGGGGCTGACCGCGATGGCCGTGCTGATGACCTGGGTACACAACAACGCCCGCGGCAGTATGCTGCTCATGCTGTTGTTCCACCTCAGCGTGACCAGCAGCAGTTTTATCTTTGGGCCACCGCCCGCCACCGAGGGCGCGGCGTTGTTGCGCTTTCACCTGGTTTCGGCGTTTGTGCAGTGGACCGCGGTCGCCATCGTCGTGGCGTGGGCCGGGGCGCGGCAACTGGTCCGCACCCCGCGCCGGATCGATGCGGTCGAGGCGCGACCCGTCGCCTAATGTGACAACATAGTCTATGTGACCGGCCCTGGCGAAGAGCCGGTCACATAGACTTACCCCCCCTCAAGCGGGCATGCCCGCCGAGGGTGGGTCGTCAATAGTTATCCTCCACTTTGACCAGGTTGCCGGACTCACGCAGGCCGACAAAGACGGTATCAGTCCTGCTGTTGACGGCAACGGCGAACGGGTCATTGCCCAGCCCCACGGTGGCAAGCACCGCCGGGGTCGAGCCGTCGACCACGCTCAGGCTGTCTGCGCCAGTGTTGGCGTTAAAGACATTGCCCGTGCTGAGGTTCACAGCCAACCCCGCGCCGCCCACATCGGGCGAACTGAGATCGCCGCCGCTGGGCAGGTCCACGAAACCTGCCTGGCCCCAGAGATCGTTGACCTTTGGCTCCCAGAACGCCAGCCGCCAATTGCCCTGGCTGGTCGCATAGACCGAGTAGAGAAGCCCCACATCCGCATGGTAGGCGAGTTCAAAAAGCTGGCGTTGGTCGGCAAAGATCGGCCCGGCAAACGCCTGCCACGCGCCCTCTTCCTGGCGCACCATGCTCATGCTGGACGAATCGCGATGGCTGATGTAGACGCGCTGATTGGCAGGGTCGGCGGCAATGCCGAACGGGCGC
>CAZYQJ010000445.1:0-5059 GCA_964649925.1 uncultured Litorilinea sp. | reverse complement strand
CGAGAATGGCATCCACGGCATCCAACCGCAGCGCATCGACGTGCAGGTCGCGCAGAAAGTAGATGGCATTATCGATAAAGAAGCGGCGCACGTCGTCGCTGTCCTCGCCGTCGAAGTTGATGGCATCGCCCCAGATGGTCTTGTGGCGCGCCGTAAAGTAGGGAGCAAACTCGCTCAGGTAGTTGCCTTCCGGCCCCAGGTGATTATAGACCACATCCTGCACCACGGCGATCCCGCGGGCATGGCACGCGTCCACCAGACGGCGGTAGCCGTCCGGGCCACCATAGCTGTTCTGAACGGCAAAGGGATGCACGCCATCATAGCCCCAGTTGCGGCTGCCGGGAAACTGCGCCACGGGCATTAACTCAATGGCGGTAATGCCCAGGTCCACCAGGCTCTCCAGGTGAGGAATGATGGCGTCGAAGGTGCCTTCGGGGGTGAAGGTTCCCACATGCAACTCATAGATAACGAACTGCTGCAAAGGGATGCCATGCCAGCCGTCGTCTGTCCAGGGAAAGTCGGGGTCGATGACCGCGCTGTGATGATGCACTCCTTCGGGCTGGTAGCGAGAGGCAGGGTCGGGGCGTTCGCGTTCGCCGTCCAGCCGGTATAGATAGGTTGCGCCGGGACGAACATCCTCGGCAACGAGATGAAAGTAGCCGTCGGCACCTCGCTGCATCGGAAGCACGCGGGCCTTCTCGCCGGTCAACACCAGGTCCACTTGCTGGACATTGGGCGCCCACAGGTGGAAACGACTGCGGCCATCGCCCAGATAGGTCGCGCCGAGCGGCAGGGTTGGTTCGGCTACATGCAGCATGTGTCAATCGATCTCCTTTCTATCTCCAGGCCGTCAGGTCTCCACGCGTTCGGCAACGGGGAGTTGCGCCGGGGGACGCGGCGCGGCACGCGCCGGACGCGGCACGCGCAACACGGAGATTGAACGGCCCTCCATCGGATACAGGCTCTTGCCCCGGAAGCTTCTGCCTCCTTCGGGAAGCGGCGTGCTGGTGCTGAAGACCAGCACCCAGGCACTGTTGTCTACCGTGGCCGGTAGAACAAAGTCCAGCGGTTCCCAATAGCCGTTGAGCAAGATCAGAAGCGTATCGTCTATGACCCGCCTGCCTCTGCTGTCCAACTCGTTGATGGCATCGCCCGCCAGACGCAGCCCCAGGGCGCGAATCTCGCTGTCAAGCCAGTCTTCGCCGGTCATTTCGTGACCGTCTGGGCGGAACCAGGTCAAGTCCTTGACCTCGGAGCCCCAGATCGGTCTGCCCTGGAAAAACTTGCGACGGCGCAAGGCCGGGTGTCGGCGGTAGAAGTGGATCAAGAAGCGGGTATACTCCAGCAGTTCTTTCCCGCGCTCATCGATCTTCCAGTCGAGCCATGAAATATCGTTGTCCTGGCAATAGGCGTTGTTGTTGCCTTGCTGTGTGCGGGCGATCTCATCCCCTGCGCAAATCATGGGGACGCCTTGGGAGAGCAGCAGGGTCGCCAGGAAGTTGCGCATCTGGCGGTAACGCAGGTCCAGGATTTCTTCGTCATCGGTGGGGCCTTCGACCCCGCAGTTCCAGCTATAGTTTTCACTGTGGCCGTCCTGGTTGTTTTCCAGGTTGGCTTCATTGTGCTTCTCGTTATAACTCACCAGGTCATAGAGCGTGAAGCCATCGTGGGCGGTGACAAAGTTGACACTAGCGTAGGTGTGGCGGCCCCCACGCTCGTAGAGGTCAGGGCTGCCTGTGAGGCGGTAGGCTAGCGACCCAATCAGCCCTGGGTCACCACGCCAGAAGCGGCGCACGCTGTCGCGATACTCGGCGTTCCACTCGGCCCACAGCACAGGAAAATTCCCCACCTGATAGCCGCCTTCGCCTACGTCCCACGGTTCGGCGATCAACTTGACCTGTGAGAGGATGGGGTCTTGGTGGATGATGTCCAGGAAGGCGCTGAGGCGATCCACGTCGTGCAGGCCGCGCGCCAGGGTGGCGGCCAGGTCAAAGCGAAACCCGTCTACATGCATCTCCAGCACCCAATAGCGCAGGCTATCCATGATCAGTTGCAAGGTGCGGGGGTTGAGCACATTGAGCGTGTTACCGGTTCCGGTATAGTCATAGTAGTAGCGGCGGTTGTTGGAAACCAGCCGGTAATAGGCCATATTATCAATGCCGCGAAAGGAGAGCGTCGGCCCTAACTGGTTGCCCTCGCCGGTGTGGTTATAGACCACGTCCAGCAAGACCTCGATCCCCTCACGGTGCAGCGTTTTGACCATGGTCTTGAACTCGTCCACCTGGTCTGCGCCGGAACTGCTGGCGCTATAGCTGGGGTTGGGCGCAAAGTAGGAGATCGAGTTATAGCCCCAATAATTGGTCAGCCCTTTATCCACCAGGTGTTTATCGTGCACAAAGTGATGGACCGGCATCAACTCCACAGCGGTAATGCCCAGTGAGACCAGATATTCCAAGACGGAAGGATGAGTTAAACCAAGATATGTGCCGCGGTGTTCGGGCGGCACATCAGGATGGCGCGCCGTAAAGCCTTTGACATGCAGTTCATAGACGATGGTTTGATGCCAGGGGGTGCGCGGCGGGGCGTCATTGCCCCAGCTAAAGGCGGGTTCTGTCACAATGGCCTTGGGCACATAGGGCGCGCTGTCGCGGTCGTCATAGGAAAGGTCGGCGTCGGGATGGCCGAGCGTATAGCCGAAGACGGCGTCATGCCAGTCAATGTGGCCGGTGACCGCTTTGGCGTAAGGGTCTAGCAGGAGTTTGTTGGGGTTGAAGCGATGGCCCTGCTGCGGCGCATAAGGGCCGTAGACCCGATAGCCGTAGCGCTGGCCGGGCCGTACGCTGGGCAGGTAGCAATGCCAGACGTAGTCGGTGTATTCGGGCATGCGTATGCGCTCGGTTTCCCGCGTGCCCGTTTCGTCGTCAAAAAAGCAGAGTTCGACCGCAGTCGCATATTCTGAGAATAAAGCAAAATTGACCCCCGCGCCATCCCAGGTTGCACCCAGCGGGTAGGGCGCGCCGGGCCAGATATTCGTGATCTTCATACCATGTAGCTCCCTTCTAGATGCCTATCCGGGCAGCTCCTCATCAACAGACTACTGGTGAAAGTTGCCTGGGGCAGACCTGATCAAAGCCGGACAGCCGGTATGACTTTTCTGTGCTGGGCGTAGACGTTCCCTGAAAGTCATGCCAAGGCTGCCCGGCAAACAGACCGCACCAACCGCTGACGTGGGCGATAGGCTGCCCCAAGGCAACCTGTTCTACACCAGCGGATTCCGCCGCTGTACCAGTTGGAAAGGAACCTGCCAAGGCGTACGGAAGAAAGCTAGTTGATCCCCTGCCGGGGAGGTGGTGATCTCTCCCACAGGGGTTGCGCCCGCTTCAATCAGTCGGGCGCGGTCTGCCTCAATTGCAGTAGAGGCAAAGGCGATGTGCAGGTTGAGGGGGTGTATGTCGGCGTAATTGGGCATTTCTGCCTCAGGATTGTTATAGAGTTCCAACATACTCCCGTTTTCGTCGGCTATAAAATGCATATAAGGCGGGTTTTCCTGCGAAACCACGATCCGCATGCCTAGATGGGCGGCAAACCACTCGGCCAGTGCGTGCGGTTCAGGCACGTTGATGGCGACATGTTCTAGTTTCATCCAGCTTTCTCCTTCGAGTGTTGCATGTTTTATTTTGTGATGGGTGCAAACTAAGCAGCGGCTCGGGTCCAAAGGACTCAAGGTGTCCGGAAGCCGGTTGCTTCATGCCCAGGGAGACATCGGGGTAAGCTGCCAGTCCAATCTGGCACTGAGTCGGCATGACACAAACAATTGCGTCTTGCCTGCCCTTCCATTGTACCCCACCCATCGGTAGGCGTTGTAATCTAGCCACGTCAACATGGGGGAATCGGGTGATTGACGCTTGACTCAGAACGTATGTTCTGGTAGACTGTCGTAGGAAACGTGGCCTTTCAGTTCCCCTCCAAGCCCCACAGCCATGATGCTTCTACACGTAGCTCCCGAATTTTAGGTATAGGCTTCGAAGCTTGCAGAGGTCTTTTGGTGACGGACAAGCGGAGAGAACAAAGTCAGCAGCAAGGAGATACAAATGCCACACACCCAACCTGACGGTTACCTGGCTCTGCCTCCCACTGGCAAAGGCGACCCTGTGTTAGTCCTCCATGCCTGGTGGGGGCTAAACGACACCATCAAGTCTGTCTGCACACGGCTGGCCGACGCCGGTTTTGTCGCCCTCGCCCCCGACCTCTATCATGGCAAAGTTGCCGACACCATTGCGGATGCGGAAACCCTAGGCCGCGCGCTTGATGCCAACCACCTGCAAGCTAAGGCCGAAATCGCAGATGCAGTCACGTTTCTCAAGGATTGCGCTGGGCAAACGCAACGCGGTGTGGCCGTGGTTGCCTTCTCGCTGGGTGTCTATTATGCGCTGGACCTCGCTGCCGCAGACCCTGAGTCTATCCGTTCCGTCGTCATTTTTTACGGGGCTGGGGACGGTGACTACAGCAACTCGAGAGCCGCCTATCTTGGTCACTTCGCCGAGAACGATGCGTACGAGCCGCAGTCCTATATCGACAGTATGGAGGAATCGCTGCGGCGCGCGGGCCGCCCCGTCGAGTTCCACCGGTATCCTGGCACCGAACACTGGTTCTTTGAGCCAGATCGCCCGCAGGCATTCCACCCAGAGGCAGCGCGCCTGGCGTGGGATCGAACCCTGGCTTTCCTAAAACGTTCGCCAACCTAGTGAGTGAAGCGCCTTTTGGGCATGCTGTGTTAGATCTGCGTACTAACGCCCTCACAACAGCGGGGGTGTTCAATCAGGAGATGAGGGACTCGGCCTGGACGCCCCAGGCTGTCAACGTGCCACTGGCTCAGGAGGTCTCATGACAACCGCACAGGACTATTTCACCCACCCTGGCATGATCACCACCCTTGGTGACCATGCCGCTTTGTTCGATGGTCTGCCCCGCGCGATCGATCAGCTGCGCCGCACCGTGCAGGGGTTGATGATCCACATCTTTTGGGCTGATCAGTACGGGGTGCAGCTTGCGCCTGAAC
>CAZYQJ010000444.1:4799-5081 GCA_964649925.1 uncultured Litorilinea sp. | reverse complement strand
GGGTCCCTAGCTCAATTGGCAGAGCAGCGGCCTTTTAAGCCGCGGGTTCTGGGTTCGAGTCCCAGGGGGCTCACCTAAAATACTGTCAGTACACCTGTGAATTTCTTGTTTTGCCCGTCTTACTCAACGTAAGGCGGGTATTTTTTTATGCTGCAACAGCAGGGGTTTACTGTTTCTGACACGTTTGACATGTTCCTGTTGGACTGTGAGGCGCGACAGTTTACGAAAGAGACGTTGCGATTCTAGCGCGGGCGCTTGACTCTCTTTGTGCAATGGTGCGAA
>CAZYQJ010000444.1:0-4789 GCA_964649925.1 uncultured Litorilinea sp. | reverse complement strand
CCTGCGCCGATGTGTGCACCGTGATGTTCCTGACATGCGCTTTTGCCGAGTGAGTTTGTCCGCTAGGGCGTTTCCGAGTATGATGGACGCGTAAAAGGAGCGCCCGGCGACCGCGCAGCGGACATGCAGGCCGGGCTGGCCCAGACCGATGTGCTGGCATCGGTTTCTTTTTTGCACGCACCCGGAGCCTATGGCGACGACAACGATGACTGTACGGGAAAAGCTCATGCAATACTGGTGGTTGATCCTTCTGTCGGTGGCGACCGGCGTCGCCGGGCAGACTGTGCTCAAGCTGGGCGTCAGCCAGCCCGGCGCGTTGGATGCGACGGCGAACCTCTTTTCGCTGGTCGGGCTGATCGTGCGGTCTCCCCTGGTCTTGCTTGGCTTGCTGCTCTACGGAATCGGCGCGCTGGCATGGATCGCGGTGCTGGCCCGCCTGGACTTAAGCATGGCCTATCCCTTCTTGGCGCTGAACTTTGTGTTGATAACACTGGTCTCGCGGCTGGTTTTGGGTGAGCATGTCCCGGCCACGCGCTGGCTGGGGATTCTGGTCATCGTTTCGGGCATTCTGTTGGTCGCGCGCAGCAACACCTAACCCCACGTTTGTCGAAGAAAAGGCCAGCCCCGTCGCCTGTCCTCCGTGGACAAACGACGGGGCTTTTTTGTGGGGGAATGATGCGGACAGGCTGTCCTGGTGCTAGCTTGCGGCAGAGTCTGCCGAGTCAAGCACTGTCCGCTGGATGGTCTCCCGGTAAGCGGCAAAGGCCTGGCGGCCTGTTTCGGTCATACGGCAGATGGTGAGCGGGACTTTGCCCTTGTAGGTCTTCTCTATCTCGACATAGCCTGCCTCCTCCAACTTGGAGAGGTGGGATGAGAGGTTGCCTTTGGTCAGGCCGGTCTCGCCCAGCAGATAGGTGAAGTCGGCCTCCTCCACGCCATGCAGCACGGTGAGGATCAGCAGCCGGGCAGGCTCGTGGATCAGGCGGTCGACGTCCACGATATCACGGCGGTTAACGGCCATCTTACTGATCCTCCACGGGCTGCGTGTGGCGGAGATAGCGGCTCAGCACCCACATGCCCCCGGCCATGAAGATGACGCCCATCACCACGTAGAAGAGGGCGTTTCCTCGCACCGGCTCGCCGATGGTCCAGGTGGCGGCGATGCCTAGCGCAACCGAGATCAGGGTATAGAGATAGTAGCGTGTCAGATTGAAGCGGCTGGCGATGACGTAGCAGAACACGCCGACAGCCAGCCCCTGTAAGGCCGGAATCCAGGCCTGCGAGATGGGATAGTTGATCAGCAACAGGCTGATCAGCACGCCGACCGCACCACCGACAACGCCCCGCCACAACCGCTTTCGCTGCGGGGGCCGCCGGTAGGCGACATAGCCGGTGCGCGGGTAGGTGATCCGTTCCTTGAGCCGGCGCACAACCCAGCGAAACCCCAAGACGCCGCCGACAATCAAGACGGGTAGGGCCAGCGCTGAGGCGGCTCGCCACCCGGAATCTGCCGGGAGACGCGCCTCCAGGCCAAAGAACAGCCCCATGATCAGGAACAGCACGCCGACCGCACCCTCGGACAGCCCGTCCTGGTACCAGTAGCGGGAGGCGCGCTGGACAGATTCTGTCAGTTGTCGTTCCAAAGAGGGGGTCATCGTTTAAGCTTTCTCCATGTAGTGTCTTGATATTTGTAGCTTCCTGATTTGCAAACAGGTTTGTAGAACAAACTAGTTTGAGTATACCTGCAACCGCCGCCTTTGTCAAGGGCATGGCATACGATTTTGATGAGTTTTCCGGAAGGAAGATCTGTGGAGTTGCACTTTATAGGTAGATCGGTTGTAATGAAGTTATGCCAAACCGTGTTGCAAGTCCAAATCCAGATGTTGGGTCTCATCTCGGCTCGCAGAAGGCTGGTGAGCCGGGTTCCTCCTACCGGGTGCTGGTCGTGGAGGATGAGCCTGCCCTGGCCGATACATTGGGGTACAGCCTGACCCGTCAAGGGTATGAGGTCACAGTCGCCATGGATGGCGCCAAGGCGTTGGACCTGGCGCGCCGTGAACACCCTGACCTGGTGGTGCTGGATGTGATGCTGCCCTCGTTGGACGGGTTTGAGGTCTGCCGAATTCTCCGTCAGGAGATGAGCGTGCCGATCTTGATGCTGACGGCGCGGACAGACGAAGTCGACAAGATTGTCGGGCTGGAGGTGGGGGCCGACGATTACCTGACCAAGCCCTTTAGTATGCGCGAACTGATGGCGCGCGTTAAAGCGCTCCTGCGCCGCGTGCGGCTGGTGCGCGAGGAGTTGTTGCACGGGGAGAAGGGCGAGGCCGACCCGGCGTTGTACTCGGAGCGGCTGGTCTTCGACGACCTGGTGATCGATGTGGGCCGCCGGGAGATGACCTATCAGGGCCAGATTTTTCATCTCAAACCCAAGGAATTTGACCTGCTGGTCTTTCTGGCGCGCAACCGTGGCATTGTGTTGAGCCGTGACTTGATCCTGGAACGTGTTTGGGGGTGGGACTATGACGGCGGCAGCCGCACCGTGGATGTGCATGTGCGCTGGCTGCGCGAGAAGATCGAACCCGACCCCTCGGCCCCCAGACGCATCATCACCGTACGCGGTATCGGCTATCGTTTTGACGGCTAGCCGCCCCATCTGTGACCGGCCTACCCCCTTCGCGCAATCCGATCAACATCTGCTAACCTGTCGTTAACACATCCTTCGCAGCCTGCTTACCCTGTATGCGTAGGCTGTTTGCTTATGGCGGATGTGCGCTGCCGTTGATTGGCCTCATTTGATTCACGCCTTCTCCGATTCTGTATGGACGAGAACAGACAAAGCCGGACAGATTGCGCCCAATAGGGAGGGACTCAGGAGTCAGATATGCAGCAGATTCGGGAGTTACGCTGGCGCTCGGTATACGGGCTGGGGCTGGTGTTGCTTGCCATGATGACGGTTGCGGCGGTCTATCTGGTGATCCAGGGGCAGGCGGCGCAGCGCGCACGGTTTGAGCAAGACCGCATTCACCTGGTGGAATCCGCTGCCGGGAGCAACCGCCTCATCGAGAGATGGTTGGCCGGGCCGGACGCGCTTGGACAAGAGGTGGATTATCTGGCCCGTCTGTTGGATGCGCGGGTCACGGCGCTGAATGCCGATGGGGAGGTGGTCGTCGATTCGCAGCGCAATTCGCCGCCGTTGGACGATCTCAGCCTTGCCTCGGAGGTGCGCGCTGCCGTAATGGGGGGCATGGGCCTGTCCACGCGTACGGACCAGGATGACGCCACGCGCACGCTCTACGTTGCCGTGCCGGTTCAGGACGAGGGGACACCCCTGGGCGTGCTTCACGTCGCCTTTTCGGTGGAGGAGTTGGAAGCGGCCCTGCAACGGACGCGCAACCGCGTGCTTGTGACTTGTCTGGTGGTCGGGTTGTTGGCGATTGCACTCGTTCTCAACTACGCCGAACGGGAGGCGCGCGCGATCCGGCGGGTGACGCAGATGGTCGAGCGCATCACCGCGGGCGATCTCGATGCACGTATTTTGTCCTTGAACCGGTATGAGATTGGCCGCCTGGCGCAGGCGTTCAACCAGATGGCGGACAAACTCCAGGTGCAGATGAAGAAGCGCGCGCGGGAGAAAAACCGGCTCAACACGGTCATGCAAGTGATGACCGATGGCGTGCTGATCCTGAACAAGTTGGGCAAGGTCAAGTTGATCAACCCGGCAGCGGCGCGGCTGTTGAATACGACCGAGGCGCGCGCCATGGACCGCACCTTTATCCAGGCGGCGCGGGACCACCGCGTGGCGGAGGTGTGGCTGCGCTGTCGCGACAGCGGGCAGGAGGAGGTCGCCGCCATCGAGATCAGCCCGACGCAGTTTATCCGCGTGGTGGTGACGCCTTTGCTCAGGCGCTCGGTGCGCGGCTATCTGGTCATCATTCAGGACTTGACACAGGTGCGCCGCTTGCAGACCATCCGCCAAGACTTTATCAGCAACGTGTCGCATGAGCTACGCACGCCGCTGGCTTCGCTGCGAGCATTGGTCGAGACGCTGCGCGACAGCGCCCTCGACGACCCGCCGGCAGCGTCCCGCTTTTTGGATCGTATGGAGATTGAGGTGGATGCGCTGACGCAGATGGTGGAGGAATTGCTTGAGCTTTCGCGCATCGAATCGGGCCAAGTGCCGCTGCGTCTCAACCCGATCCTGCCCAGCGCTGCCATTACCCCGGCGGTAGACCGGCTGCGGCCCCAGGTCGAGCGTGCTGAGGTGGAACTGGAGGTGGATGTGCCGCGCGACCTGCCGCTGGTGTTGATCGACGCTGAGCGTATCCATCAGGTAGTGGCGAACCTGCTGCACAACGCCATCAAGTTTACACCCAGCGGCGGCCTGATCATGATCTCGGCTACGCAGGTGGATGACTATGTGCAGGTGATGGTCGCTGATACCGGCGTCGGCATCCCAACGGCTGAACAGAACCGCATCTTTGAGCGATTTTACAAGACCGACCGCTCGCGTGCCGCAGGGGGTACGGGGCTGGGGCTGGCGATCTGCAAGCATCTGGTTCAGGCGCATGGCGGAAAGATCTGGGTGGAGAGTGTGGAGGGGCAGGGCAGCCGCTTTTTCTTCACGCTGCCTGTGGCCGAACCGGTCACCGCCTATACCCCCCCGGCTGAGGATCCTGAGCCACAAGGGAGGTCGGCGGGGGCATGAGGCATTCGAGCAGTGGCGTTGCTTTTTAGCCCGGTGGAGCGGGCTTATATCTAGGGTTGACTGGCGCTTATCAAGCGCCAG
>CAZYQJ010000443.1:0-5085 GCA_964649925.1 uncultured Litorilinea sp. | reverse complement strand
ACACGATCCAAAAACTCACCCTGCTGGGCGATGCGGCTCGCTTTGAGCCTGCGGGTGCACAGCCCCATCAAGAGGCGTCCTCCGACCCGCCGCGCACCTCGGCACCTCTGCCCTGTATCTCACACGTCACCACGCCCACGGGTAAAAAGCCGATACTCAAAGGCATGATGACCACGGCTTGCGAGCGCAACTGCTATTACTGCCCATTCCGTGCCGGTCGCAACCAAACCCGGCGGCTCACCTTCACCCCGGACGAACTGGCGGCAACCTTTGTCAATCTCGTGCGATCCCGGCGGGTGGACGGTCTCTTTCTCTCTTCAGGCATTATTAAAGGCAGCGTCACCACACAGGACAAGATCATCGACACTGCTGAAATATTAAGACGTAAATATGGCTATCAAGGGTACATTCACTTAAAAGTCATGCCGGGTGCCGAGTACGATCAGATCCGGCGCACCATGCAGTTGGCCGACCGCGTCTCAGTCAATCTGGAAGGCCCCACTGCCGAACGGCTCGCCGCCCTCGCCCCTAAAAAAGACTACTGGAACGAACTGATCACCCGCCTCCAGTGGATCGGCCAGATCAAACGCACCGATCAACTGCGCGCCAGCGTGGTTACGCAGTTCGTCGTCGGGGCCGTAGGCGATACAGACCTGGAACTGCTCCAGGTCAGCGAACAGCTTTACCGGCTGTTCGGCCTGCGCCGCGCCTACTACTCCGGCTTCAGCCCGATCAGCCATACCCCGTTTGACAGCCTGATGCCGACTGACCCGCTGCGCGAGTTCCGGCTTTACCAGGCCAGCTTTCTGCTGCGCGACTACGGCTGGACAGTGGAGGATCTCCCTTTCCAGGCTGACACCAATCTGCCGCTCCACCAAGACCCCAAGCGCGTCTGGGCGGAGATGTACCTGCGCCACGCACCGGTTGAGATCAACCGCGCCACCCGCGCCGAACTGCTGCGCGTCCCCGGCATTGGGCCGGTCGCCGCCGACGCTATCCTGCAGGCACGCCGTCACGGAACCCTGCGCGAACTGCCCCATCTGCGCGCCCTGGGCATACGCGATGTCGACAAAGCTGCGCCCTACATCCTGATCAACGGTCGCCGCCCTGCGGTCCAGCTTCCGCTGCTTGAGCTGCCAGCCCAGCGGCAATCCACCCCACAACCCCTGGCTCTACCCAGATAGCCGTATCGATCTGAACAGCCCGCGCCCCTACATCCAACGCTTGCTGCGCCTGCGCCGCCGTGTGGATCCCGCCGCACGCCAACAGCGCACAGGGCAGCCCCAACTCCGCCACAGCCGCCAGCCGGTCAAGCATCAACGGCATCGCCCCCGGCCCATACAGCGGCCCGCGGACGCGATGCGTGGTCGCGCCGTCCTTGCGTGCCAGCATCCCCACCGGCGGCTGGCCGATCACCAGGCCATTGGCCCCTTCTCCCACCAGGGCGAGCGCCCACTCCGCCGCCCTATCCAGCGGCAGTTTGACCCAGAGAGGCAGGTCGCTGCGCGTGGCGATGTGCTGCACCATACGCTGCACCTGCGCCAGTTCTGAGGTCAGCGGCAGCAACTCAATCCCCACCAGCCCCGCAAGGCCCGCCAGCGCATCCACCACACGCGCCACCCCGCGCGGCTCGGCGTCCGCCACTTGCGCCACCACTGGGCAGCCCAGCCGCGGCCACAGCCTGGCAAACTTGCTCAGCGCGCTGGCCGCGCCCCGGCTTTGCAGCCCGGTCTCCAGCACCATCCCGCCCACCGTCTCGGCCAGCCGCGGCCGCGGCGCACCGGCACGGCTGCGCGCCAGGATCGGCCCCACCACCACCGCGCCTGCCTGGTCCAACGCCAGCCCGCGCGGGACCACCTCGCCATAGCCCACCGTGCCGCCCGCCACGATGACCGGAGACGCCACCGGCAGCCCTTGTTTATGTCCTGGTGCAAGCTCAATCATCCTGGCTTTCCTCAAAACACCGCAGCGCGGCGGGTAAAAAACGCTGCGTGACGGAAGCCTGTGCCTCAGGCCGCGCCACGCAGCGTCATCAGTTGGCTTTGCGCCCGGAACCTTCGTCAGAAAAGTCCCGACGATTGCTTACTCAGGGCGGAACGTCCCAATGATCTGGTCAAAGACCGGTTCCCGGCTGGCCCGGTTGGACTCTTGGGTCGCCAGGGTCAGCACGTAGATCTTGTCATTGGCAATAATCGCAGCCACCTTAGCATAGACTGTGGCAGCCACCCCAAACGAGCTGAGGTCCGCTGTAGCCGAACCTTGCACGCCGGGCATGTTGTTGATCGTCGCGGTGTTCATGTCGAGGATTTGCACATCCCCCAACATGGCAGAATTCGCATCGATGATATCCTGCAGCCAGGTCAGCAGCGAACCGGGCGTCACGCCAGGGGCATCAATCACAAAGACATTCAACCCGGTGGGCAGTCCGCCAAACATCGCGCCCATCAGGTCGGTCACATAGATCACCCCCAACGCCTCACCCTCTGGGCTGGCCAGGAAGTCATTCAGCGGCCCAAGTTGTGCGCCCATGCCAAACGTATTAGCGAGGTTTTGGAACTGCGAACTGCGCAGGTCCAATACACTCCAGCCGCCAGGCACAGCCAGCGAATAGCCACGTTCCTCGTCAACCACCGGCGTAAAGCCATCCGGGATCGTCACCTGCGGCGTGGGGACCGGCGTTGCCGTGGGAGGAACCGGCGTTTCGCCCGGTCTTGGAGTCGGTGTCGGCTCCGACGTTGGTGTAGGCGTCGGAACAGGGGTGGGGGTAAAGGTCGGCGTGGGTGCAAGGAACGGCAGCTCGAACGGCAGTTGCGACAGGTCAATGGGCATCCCCGCGCAGCCGCCCAACGCCAGCGCCACTACGAGGACCGCACTCGCCAGCAAGACCCTGGAGCCGGTGCGCGGTTTGTTTCCACTCGGCGTTTTCATTATCTCCTCCTCGGTAGACATGGACGTAAGGGTAGACAGATATGGATGGAAACGGATAAATTTCGGCACTACCGCTAATATTACCGCTGAACACGCGCCTTTGGCAACCCGCTCACCAGAGCAGGCTAGAGGCGCAACGAGTTGAGTGGAAAGGCATAGATGGTGCCGCGGCTGCGGTCGCCGACCAACATACCGCCACTAAATACCTGTACTACGCCATCCACCGGTGTAGGCATGGCCGTCGTCGGGTTGCCCAACGCAATGCGCCGTTGATTCTCGCTCCAGACCTGGGCAAAAGGAGGCGACAGATCGCTTGATTCTCCGCCGGGAGGGGCTGCAGGCCCGTCGCGGCGTACCACTTGCTCCCATTCCCGGGTTGCCTGATAGTATACATAGACATACGGGCTTTCGTCTAGCGCCAGCATAAAGCCCTGATCAAAGGTCATCAGCGCGCCCGCCGCGGTGTACGCCGGTGCTGTAGGGCAGCGGAACTCCTCACGCAGCGCGGGATCAACTTGGTCCATCGTACGTAAGAAGAACTCGTCGACTACATTGGCGCACACCCCTGCAATGGGTGCTTCCTGAGTCACGGTGATCGGCGGCGCGGCAGGCGGCACATCCGCCGGTAGTGTCTCCACCGCGGTAGGAGCCTCCGTGGGGGGTAGATCCGGCGACGGCACAGCCGTGGCCGTAGGCATCGGCGTCGAGGTCTCGACCGGCGTCGGGGTGGGCGGCGCTTGCGTCGGCGTTGCCTCCGGCTGCATCCCCTCTGCCTCGCTGGTCCGTGTAATGCCCACGCCGACCAACGCAGCCGCCTGTGGCGTTTCGCCCTCACCAGAGGAATTGCCGCCCGACGTCACGATTGCGGCGGCACCTGTCGCCGTGGGCGCGGGCGCTAACACGGCAAGCTGTGCAGTCGGCGTGGCACGGGCCGGGTTCTCCCGCCAGGCAGTGGCCCACATGCCCAGCGTGCCGAGCGCAGCCGCCAGCAACAAGGCCGTCATCACCCCTATCCAGCGCAGCCACGGTTGGGCAGTTCGTCCGCCGCGCCTGCCTGCGCCTACAGATGGCAGCGTCGGCGCGGACGCATCACCAGTCCCCGGCACCAACACCGTCATCGGCGCGGCGGACCCCGGGGCAGGCAGTGTCTCCAATGTGGAGAGCGTTAGCGTTGCCGTCGCCAGCGCGCTGTCGGGTGTTTTCGCCTGCCCGCCCCCGCTGCGCTGTGCGGCCTGGGCCAGATCGTCGGCCAGCGCACCGGCATCGGGATAGCGCGCATCGGGTTCTTTGGCCAAACTGCGCTGCAGGATGGCGCTCACAGGCCCAAGCTGGGCCAGCAGATGCTCCTCGATCACCACCGGCTCATAGACCTGCGCGTGCAGCACCTGGGTCATCGAACCGCTAAAAGGCAACCGCCCTGTCACACAGCGAAACAGCACCGTGCCGAGCGCATAGATATCGGCGCGGCCATCAATTTCCCGGCTGCCCATACACTGCTCCGGGGCCATAAACGCGGGCGTCCCCACTGTACGGCCTGTGCTGGTCAACTCAGGCGCATCCAAAAAGCGCGCCACGCCAAAATCCGACAGCAGCGGCGTCACCGGGTGATCCAACGCTTCCAACTGCACACTGTACGGCGTGCCGGGACTGGCGGGTCGCAGCAGGATATTGCCCGGCTTGACATCGCGATGCACGATCCCTTGATCGTGAGCAAAGGCCAGGGCCCGCGCAATCGGCTCCAAGAGGTTACAGCTTTCGGCGGGCAGCAAACTGCCCTGGCGCGACAACAGACCAGCCAGGCTTTCGCCTTCGACCAGTTCCATCGCCAGATAGGCTGCGCCGCCGCGCGCCGATGTGCCAACCTGGAAAATCCGCACAATGTGCGGGTGGCGCAGCGCCCCGGCCATCAAGGCCTCACGCCGGAAGCGGTGAAGCGTGGCGTCATCCGGGTTGGGCGGCAGCACCTTCAGCGCCACCGTCTGGCCCAATACCTGATCATACGCCTGGTAGACGGTGGCAACGCCGCCGCCGCCCAGCCGCTGGCCGATCAGGTATCGCCCAATCTGCTGTCCTTCCAGATGATCCAGTGTGGAGACTGTACTTGGGCGATGATCCTCAGAAGCGCCGCCTACGGCACCCACTGGATTGCGTATTCCA
>CAZYQJ010000442.1:0-5087 GCA_964649925.1 uncultured Litorilinea sp. | reverse complement strand
AGCTGTAGTTGTTAACCGACATCAGGTAGACGCGATCCCACTCCAGCCCCTTGGCCGCGTGCATGGTGGCGACGGTGACATGGCCGCGTTTGGCCTCATAGCCTTGGGCGTCTTCGCTAAAGCCGGGGATGCGTTTGCGGTTGGTAGCGATATTGCCCAGTTCGCCCGCCAGGTCGCGCAGCCGGTAGCTGGGGTTTTCGGCGGCAAGCTTGGCGAGATGCACCGCCAGATAGTGCGCTAGTGCCAGGTCGGCGGGTTCGACAAAGAGGTCGTTGCCAATGGTCAAAAGCAGTTCATCGGGGGGCAGGACGGTGGCACGCGTCCAGCGCTGCAGGTCGGCGCGAAAGGCTTGAACGACGGTAGAGAAGCCGTCCACGGTGTCCATCCAGCCGATCTGGTCGAGCCAGTCATGGCCTGCCGGGAAGAGAAAGCTTTCGGGCGCGTCGAGCTTACGCAGCGCGGCGGCAAAGGTCTTGACGGGTTCGGGCAAGTCCTGTTTGCGCGTGGCAGGCACGGCATGATGGATCGTCTCGCCCACGGCAGCGGGTGTCAAGACCGGCGCGGCAGCGTGGGCAAGTTCAGCCAGCAGGCTAGGGCCGCGGCGCGGCCACCACACCTCGCTCCACACCCCTTCCAGCCCTCGACTGGCCGCGGGCTGGGCGATGTATTCCAGCACGGTCGCCAGGGCTTGGGCCGCGGCGCGCGTGGCGGTGCTGGTACGCAGCAGGCTGTCATCATAGGGCAGCCCGGCCCCTTCCAGGGCTTCGGTCATGCGGAAGCCGCGCACATTCTCCGGCGCGAGGATGGCAACCGTCCAGTCGGGGTGTTCGGGCAGCCAGCGGCGCAGGCTGGCGATCACGACCTCGATTTCCTGATCGGGCGACATGGCACGCGCAAAGAAATAGCGGGGCACTTCCCCCGGCTCCGGGTTGGGCTGCGGGTCGTCTAGGAGCGTCGGCTCGATCTGTGGCAGGTCGAGCGCCATCTCCGGCGGCAGCACTGGATGGCGCGTGCGCGACCAGGCAATCAAGTAGTTGGCGAGTTCGATGATCGGCGGTGCGCTGCGCCCGGAGTTGGGCAGATCGCGCGCTTCGTGGTCGGGGTGGTTGATGAATTCACGCAGGAAGCGCGTGTCAGCGCTGGTGAAGGTGGTGTTGATCGCCTGATTGGGGTCGCCCACGCGCACCCAGTTGCCGCGGCGTTGGGTCAACAGACGCAGCATCGCCTCTTGCAGCGCGCTGCTGTCCTGCGCCTCATCCTCCAGCACATAAGGCCAGCGGTCTTGCAGCCGTTCGAGATAGGTTGGGTCGGCTTCCAGGGCGCGCAGGGCGAGGATGATCAGGTCGTCAAAATCCACCGCGCCGCGCACATAGAGGCTGCGCTGATACTCGGCGTAGACGTGGATGCCAAAGTCCAGCAGCGGCCAGGTTCCGGACTGGCGGCGCAGCCGCGCCTGGAGTTCATGCGGCTCGACGCGCAGTTCTTTGCCAACGCGGATCACCGTATTGGCGATCTCCAGTGCGTCGTCCATGACATAGCGCTCGATGGATCGAAAGCGCTGGGCGTACTCCGGCAGGATAAAGGGTGCGAAGGCGTCGGGGTGGAGACGCAGATAGCTTTGCACGGCCTCGCGCTTGATCTCCAGCGAGGTACGCTCGTCGATGATGCCAAAGCCTTCGCTCAACCCGGCCAGCGCAGGCCGCTCGCGCACAATATCATGCGCCAGGGCGTGGAGCGTACGCACGCGGTAGCCGACGCCGGGGAGCAGCCCGCGGTCTTGATGGAGGAAATGGGCGATGCGGCTGCGGAAGTTCTCCACGGCGCTGTTGGTGAAGGTGACGACCAGGACTTCGCGGTCGTCCAGCGCGCCGTCGCCGGTCAACTGCTCGACCAGTCGCGCCGCCAACAGGCTCAGCGTGAAGGTTTTGCCGCTGCCCGGCACGGCGCTGATGCCCATGCGCCCGCCGTCATAGTTCAGGACACGGGCCTGCGCCGGACGAGGGACAAAGGGTGTGCCGTTCATCTTCCCAGGATTTGGACGCCGCTGGCGGTGGCTTCGGCAACCCACCCTTCGATGACCGCGCCATCTGGCGCCTGATAGCGGATCTGCCACCAGATCAGGTTATCGGCCAGGGAGCGGTTGCCCAAGATTTCGACGGTTTCGCCGGGCCGCACCTGGGCCACGATGTCGCCATCGGGCTTGCTGAGATAGCCAGGCGTGGCGCGGATATTGACGTTGCTGGCGGTAATGTTGCGGACGACATCCCCGGCCTGGTAGATGCCGCCGCTGTCCTGCGGGGCCGCTTCCGCCGGGGTCTCTGCCTGGACTGCTGGGGTAGGGGTCACCGGTGGAGGCGACCAAGCGGCGTTGGTGTCCTGCAGGTCGGCCAGGTTGAGGCGGCTGATGCCGGTAGCGGCCACTGCGCCGCCGCAACTCATGCCCGCCAACAGCATGAACCCGGCGACAAAGCCAGGCCAGAAGAGCGAGCGCAGCACACGCCTGCGGGTGCGCGGCGCGGCGGGCTGGGTGGGCGGCTGCGGCGTTTCTGCCGTCACCGTTTCTATTGTCATCGTCTCTGCCGGTTCGGTGGGCGCGTGATTGATGGCTGGCCGCTGTGTAACCGGCTGTGGCGGCGTAAAGGCCACGGGCGGCCAGGACGGCGCGGGCTGTGGGTCCGGCGGTGGGGCCGGGGGTTCATAGCCGGGCGGGTCCGAGTGAACCGCGGGCACGTTGTACTCCTCCGGCTCGGTAGGCAGCGGCGGGGGGAGATCGTCTTGGAGATCGTCTTGAGGTCGTGAGTAAGGTTCAGCCATGAGTAATCAAAAATGCCGTCCATCTTCTCTTCACAAGAACTGGCCGGCATTTGAAAGGCAAACGGGCGAGATGGGTGTGACGTTTGGCGCAGCCGGGTGTTCTACTCGTCCAGTCCCTTCAGCACACGCAGGACGCCCACTGCCCGGCCTTCGGTGTCCATGCTGGTGTGTTGGAGCAGCACGTCCACGCTGCGACCATCTTCCAACTTGAGCACCATCTTGGTATCACGGTGGAGTTCGACCATAGTCTTACCGGCGTTCAGGCGATCTGAATGATAGGTGATGCGATACGGCGCGTCGGCATGGTTGTCGTTCATCTTGACAATTTGGACCTCGTCAAAGACGGCAACGGGGTCCTGCTTATTAGGCATGTAGAGCATGGCTTTCATCAGTAAAGACGCTCCTCGTCGATGGGCAGATACGCCATCCGCACTCAATCGGCATGATTGGCGATCATTGTAGCAAAGCGAATAGGCTTGGACAAACTCTCCCGGCGACGGCAAGGCTCAATGCGCCGCCGGGAGAAGGGTCGATGTGCTAGGTTCCGCGTTATTCGCCGGTCAAGGAGAGCAGATAAGCGATCAAATCGGCCAGGTCTTGGTCGCTCAAACTGCCGTAGGTCTGGAGCATCACCCCCGGCAAATAGCCTTCGACCACATAGTCATTGGGATGAATGATGCTGTTGTAGAGGTATTCCTCTGCACTTTGTCCCTCGACCCGGTTGGCGGCGGTCTCGGCCATATTATACCAGGTAGGGCCGACCATCATGGCGTTGGGATCGGTGGAATGGCAGCCGATGCAGGCATTGGAGAGCGTGAGGGTCTGGCCGCGTGCAGGGTCAGCGTTTTCCAATGCGGCGAGGACGGAATCTGGGATTCCGGCGGCTGCGCCCGCGTCTGATTCGGCAGCCGGTTCGGCTGCTGCGGTCGGCTCCGGCGTGGCGGTTGGTTCTGGTGTGGCGGTTGGTTCTGGTGTGGCGGTTGGTTCCGGTTCAGCCGTAGGCTCCGGCTCATCAACTGTAGGCTCTGGCGTGGCGGCTGTCTCCGGTGTGACCGTGGGCAGGAGCGAACTGGCTCCCGTCTCCTCTTCGGTCGTGGTCACTGCATCCGCAGCGTCCGCCGCTTCGGTTTGGGTCAACGTATCGCTGTCGCTGACAGCCGGGGTCTCGTCAGTGCCGGTCACCGCGTCTGTGCCGGCCAAGTCGGCGGCGGCAGTGATTTCCTCAGCCCCCGTGATTTCTTCTGTGCTGGTGAGTTCGCTGGTCCCGGTCACCGTCTCAGCGTCGGTCACGGTCTCAGTGTCGGTCACCGTCTCGGTGTCAGTTACCGTCTCGGTATCGGTCACGGTTTCGCCGGTGTCGGTTTGCGCTATGGCAGGGGCCTCTGGGGTAGGCGTGGGCGTCGGCATGGCAAAGGCATCGGCGGAGAGGGTCGGCACGCGCGTGGGCAGCAGTTCCTCGTCCACGGGTTCGCCGCCGCACGCGGCTAGCGCCAGGGTCAGTACTCCGGCGATGGCAGCAACTAGCACACGGTTCATAGCTATGCTCCTCACGGTTTGCGTGGTTGTGTTCCAATCTTCACAAGCTGAACTTCCCGATTTTGCCCCGAAGCGGCAGCCGTGTCAATTCCTCAAGGTGGCGGATAAGGGACAGTTCTGGTGTACACTTGGGAAGCGCCCAATCTTTCGCCGTCGCGATATCTCGCCTATAATCGGCAGCAACCTACTACAGGCTCTGGTTGTTCTAATTCCGTGTCGCAATTCAAAGGACCGTTCATGGCCGTCGAACCTCAAGTCTTTAAAGATACGCTAGCACAGTGGGCTAGCGGTGTGACCATCGTGACCTCGCTGGATGGTACACAACGCATCGGCATCACGGTGAGTTCCTTTTCCAGCGTCAGCCTCGAACCGCCGCGCATCCTTATTTGTGTGGGCAAACGGCTTTATACCAACAGCTTGATCGAACGCAGCGGTATTTTTGCCGTCAATATTTTGTCGGAGGGCCAACAGGAGTGGGGGATGCGGTTTGCGGGGTTGATCCCTGAAATTGAAGACCGTTTCGCCGGGATCGACTGCTATACTGCGGTCACCGGCTCGCCCATCCTACCGGGCGTGCTGGCCTGGCTCGATTGTCGCGTAGCGCATGCCTATGATGGGGGTGACCACACGATCTTCGTGGGCGAGGTGACGGCTGCGGAGGCGCAGCCGCCGGGCGATCCGTTGATCTATTACAACCGCCATTGGCGCAGGCTGGACGCGCAGCCGCCCAGCCCGTC
>CAZYQJ010000441.1:2195-5108 GCA_964649925.1 uncultured Litorilinea sp. | reverse complement strand
CACGGAACCGCGTGGTCAGCGTGTAAGGAGCCAGAAAAAGGGCGAAAAGCGCGATCAGATCGACGATCAGGATCACAATGCCGCCCGCCAGGGCCGCGCGGTTCCGCACAAACTTGCGCCACATCAACCGCCACTGCGAGAGCGCATACCGCTTTTCGTCCTCTTTGGACTGGCGCGCCGCGCTGTCTATCACGTCCTCGGCATAGCGCTCCTCTTGCAGGCGGCGATCCAACTCGCGGTAGAGGTCGTATAATTCCTGTGATGGATTGGCGGGCGGGCTGGTGGGTGAGGGAATCGCACTCATTCAAACACAATCCTTGGGTCGGCCCAGGCCAGGGCAATATCAGCCAACAGGTTCGAGAGCATCAACAAAAAGGTCATAAAGAGCAGGAACGTCCCGGCCAGATACATGTCCTGTGTCTGCAAGGCGCGCAAGAAAAGCGGCCCGGTCGTGGGCAGCGACATGACGATCCCCACCAACGCCGACTCGGAGATGATCTTCGGGATCTCCAGCGCAAAGACGCTGATCATGGGGTTGATGGCAACACGCACCGCATACTTGTTGACGACCTGGCTCTCTTTCAGCCCCTTGGCCCGCGCGGTCGTGATGTACTGCTGGCCCATCACGTCGAGCATACTGCTGCGCATGATGCGCTGCATCTGGGCCGTGCTGGCCAGGCCCAGGATAATGGCCGGAGGCCAGAAATGATTCCACATGTCCGCCAGTTTGGCCCAACTCATCGGCTGGCCGCTGAACTCCGCCGACATCACGCCGCCCACGTCGATGCGAAAGACCAGCGCGCCCAGGAACATCCAAAAGAGCGCCAGCAGAAAACCCGGCAGCGACAGCCCCAAGAACCCGCCCAGGGAGAGCAAGTTATCCCCCAGTGAGTATTGGTGCGTGGCGGAGTAAATGCCCACAGGGATGGCATAGGTCAGGGTGACCAGCAGCGAAAACGTGCCGAGCAGCACGGTATAGGCCAGCCGGTCGCGCACCAGCGGCCAGACCGGGCTGTTCCACCCCAATGACCAGCCGAAGTCCCCCTCCGGCCACCCTTGAATCCAGCGTAGATACTGGATGTAGAGCGGCTGATCCAGCCCGTAGCGTTCGCGCAGGATTTGGAATGTCTGGGCATCTTGCGCGCTGCCTTGCTGGGCGATCTCAGCCTGCATGGTATCAAAGAAGTCACCCGGCGGTAGTTGGATGATAAAGAACGTGATCACCGACACAATAAAAAGCAGCGGGATCATCGCCAGGAGACGGCGCAGGATAAAGGCAATCATGGACAGTATGTCCCTCTAACGGTGCAAAGCCTAGCGGGGCGGTCGGAGACAGGCATCATCTTGGCATTGGTGCTACCCAACGATCCACAGCGGCAAACCCGACATTGCTGGCTGCCACACATGTGGACAAATGATGCCTGCCCCGCGCCTGTCATCTATTCGGCGTCTTCGAAGTAGTACGTGGCCGGATTCTGATTGCCCGGCGACATAGCGATCCATGAAGCGTTGTAGTCCGGCGTAGCCCAGACATTCCTCATGTTGTTCTTCACCACCAACGGCAGCGGCTGCTTGCCCACCACGTTGATGATCCACATGTTCTCCGTGGCGTCACGCACCAGATCTTTGCCAAGTTCGGCCTGGGCTTCGGGGTCTACCGTGCGCAGGATTTCGTTAAAGATGTCCTGGCCCACGCGGATGTGTTCCGGCGGTTCCTCGCCCGACACGCCGCCCGTCTGATACCAGATGCCGAACTGCGGCCCCCAGAACGATTTCTCGTTAAAGGCCAGCAGGTTGTCAGGGTTCATCAGCGGGAAGATGCTGCCCGTGGCCCAGACGTTGATCATGACCTCATTGCCGATGGCGCGCGGCCAGTACAGGTCACGGTTCATCGTCTTGAGCGTGGTGTTCAGCCCCGCTTCCTTCCACTGCTCCACCACCAGTTCGAGCGCGTCTAGGTTGGGTCCAGCCGTATCTGAGGATTCCACGACCAGGGTCAACTCCGAACCATCGGGGAAGGTGTAAAAACCGTCATCTCCCATCACCAGCCCGACGCTTTCCTCCAAGAGCCGCTGGGCTTCCGCCGTGTCATATTCGCCCTTGAACATCGCCATATCCTCCACATACCAGGCTGTGGACGGGCCCACAGACTGGGTGGTCGGCGTACCCTGCCCCAGATAGGCAATGTCGTTGATCAGGTCGCGGTCGATGGCGTGTGAGAGCGCATAGCGGAAATCGCGGTTCTGCATCAACTCGCGGTATTTGGGGTCGGCGTAGCTCTGATTGGGCTGCAAAGCAACACTGGAAGCACCGTCGCTCGACCACAGGCTGACGGTGAAATCGCCCGCCTCTTCGTTCTCCTTCAGCACCGGCAGTTTGTCCAGGCTCAGCCCGCGCTGCTGCATATCCGGGTCTACCTTCCAATAGTAGGGGTTGCGCTCCAGGATCAATTCCGTCGCGCCTGCCTCCCACTGGACAGGTTTCCACGCCCAGATCACAGGCCGCTCGACATTGTAGTCAAAGGCCATTTCCTCAAAGAGCGCATAGTCTGCATCGGCATTGATGGCAGGGTGATACTGCTCCAGATAGTGCTTGGGCGCAAAGACGCCAAACCGTTCAAAGGCCAGCGGCCACTGGTGACCGTGGAACGCCAGCCCCATCGTCTCGACGATCCCGCTGGGGCCAGGGAAGATGAACTTAATGGTGTAGTCGTCGATCTTCTCCAGCGTCATCGGCTCGCCGTTGACCGTCCATTCGATGTGCGGCGACGGGGTGATGTTGGTGTCCAGTTCAATGTATTCCCACCAGAAGATGATGTCATCCACCGTCCAGGGCTCGCCGTCTGACCACTTCAACCCTTCACGGAAATACAGGGTCAACTCGGTGCCATCTTCGCTCCACTCCCACTCCTTC
>CAZYQJ010000441.1:0-2185 GCA_964649925.1 uncultured Litorilinea sp. | reverse complement strand
AAGGTGGGGGCCCAGCGTAGCACAGGGTCATAGTTGATGCGTCCCCAGGCATGGAAGTCCTTGACGCCGGTAAAGGCGCGATGCCAGGTCCCGCCATACTTGCCGATTGATTCATAGGGTTCGACCACCAGCGGTTCAAGCGGCAGCCGCTCTTCGACCGGGGGGATTTCCCCGGCGGCGACCATCTCCTGCAGCATAGGCGCTTCGTTGTATTGCCCGCTGCTCACAGCGGCGCTGTCGTCGGTTTCGGCTTCCGCTTCTGCTGGGGCCGCCTCACCCGCAGCGGTCTCGACTTCGGCGGCAGCGTCCGCTTCTGGCGCGGCGGCCTGATCTTCGGCAGGGGCCGCCTCCGGCAGTTCAGGACGCGGGCCGCAAGCCGCCAACAACAGGGCTGCGACCACCCACAGTGCGACTATGCGGATCAGGGTGTTCTTTCCTCGCGGTCGTTTCATAATCCTTTTTTCTCCTTGGGTTCTCCTGTGATGGATGGATAGCACGATCAATAGCCGTGTGCGCCACTATATCACTTGTTTGTTTGAAACGCGGCGCGTCGTTGGCACAGCCGGGAGCAAAACGAGCCGCCAAAGCAGCTAGACACAACGAATCATGTAGGTGATACAGGAAGAAACTGGGTGATTACACCCAAGACCCCGAACCGTGGACGCAGTTTGGCAAGCACTGGGGAGTTGCCGGTCAGCGACGTTAGCAGCCAGGGAACAACCTATTAATTGTACTTGGTGAGCGATTGTTCTGAGTAAAGCGCGCCTATCGTATCATGAGCGAAAAGAGGCGTCAAACGCGTTTACCATCGACGCGCAGGGAAACGCTATGCCTCCAAATAGGGCAGGACCAATGCCTTTTCCAGCGCCAGCCCGGCCCATTCATCGTCCAGCGGGCCATCATAGATCAGCGTGTACGGCCCCGAAAACCCGGCCTCGCGGGTCAAGTCCAAACAGCGGACAAAATCCGCCTCGTCCATGGATCCGTCCAGGGCGAAGTTGGCTTTGGCATGGCACGATTCGGCGCGCGGCAGGATGGCCGCCAGGTTGTCATACTTGTCCGGCCCGGACCAGTTGCCAAAGTCAGCGCACAGCCCTAACCGGCCCTCCAGCGCATCCAACACCTGGTTCACCTCAACCGGGCTGGCGAGCAGCGTCTGCCAGTTCTCAATCATCAGCCGCAGCCCATAGTCGTTGGCCTGATCCACCAGCCGCCTCATCGCTTGGATGGATTGGTCCAGTGCCTTTGGGCTGGGTGCAGCCTTGCCTGCGCTGACGCGGACGCGGGCCGCGCCTAGCCGCTGCGCCACCGGCAGCCAGCCCGCGATCCAGGCTGCATCGCGCGAGCCATATTCCGGGTGGGTCACATCGCCGCCATCCACCAGCAGCGCCCACAGCTCGATCCCGGCCTGCACAAGCGACTGGCGCAACTCATCCAGGTAGGCAAAGTCTCGGGTCGGCAGATGGAAATGGCAGATCTCCAGCGTGTAAATACCCTCATTCGCCAGGTAGGGCGGCAGTTCAATCAAAGGCAGCCCCAGCGATGTGGGAGCCGGGGCGCGGCGTTCCGGCCCATAGATCGCTGGGCTGCCCAGCGTACGGTGCAGGCTCCAGGTTGAAACTGAGATCCGACGTTTGGATGCTGCCATCAAGATTCCCTCGCCTTTCCTGAAAAGGATGGGCTAGATGTGTTCGGCTGTGGCGACGCGTGCCGTGTGGCGCATCTGGAACCAGACCCACACCAACAGCACCACCACACTGGCCGCGCCCGCGGTCAGAAATACTTGCTGTACGCCCATCTGCCACTGATCCAGGGCAAACCCGGCCCATAGTGTAGCGATAGATTGGGTTAAGGTAAAGGCGGCGAAATCAAAGGCAAAGACACGGCCGCGAAAATCGTCGGCCACCATGCGCTGGAGCAGCGCGCTGGAAAAGACCCAGGTCGCCCCGCTGCCAAAGGATCGCAGCAGCGACGCCACCAGCACCCAGGCCAGTGAAGGCGCAAAGCCCAGCCCCAAGACGCCCAGGCTCAACAGCAGAAAGCCCCAGGCGATCCCGCCGAGTAGACCGTTGCGCCCGTCTCCGACCCAGCGGCGCAGGACGAGCGGCCCCACCCCGGTGCCGATCCCGACCATGGCATAGATGATGCCCAGCGTCAGCGAACCGTTCCCGCCAATCGGAAAGAC
>CAZYQJ010000440.1:0-5138 GCA_964649925.1 uncultured Litorilinea sp. | reverse complement strand
CGACCCCACGACGATGGATCTGGTGGAGGCGACCCGCCGCGCGGCGGCGCTGCACTTGGCCCAATCGCTGGCCGGAGGTATGGCTGTAGTCGGCCACAACTGGTCTTTCTTGATGGGATTCAAGGGCGGCGCAGGCGGCGTCACAGGCGCGGCCACCACCATGGCACTCCTGCCTGTGGTAGGAGGGATGGTCTGGTTGATCGGCATCTTTCTCTTTTGGTGGAGCCGGATCGCATCGGTGGCGACCTTTGGCGTGGGCGCGAGCACCTTTGCCATCTTTTTGATGCGCGCCCTGGAGAACTGGGAGAGCGATTGGCCCTATGTGATCTACGGGGTGATCACGCTGATCTCGGTAATCGTGGCGCTGCGCTCCAACCGCGAAAAGCTCAAAGAAGGCCAGGAACGCGTGGTCACGCTCTGGTAGGGGTGTGCATTTGGAACAGCCGGTGATGAGCAGACCTGGCCTACAACTTATCTGCAAGTCCGTGGAATTAGGTGACTGCACTTCACACGTGCCAGTCACCTTTTTTGTCGCATGGGGTGTCCAGGAACCGGCGTGGTTCCCTTGCCGTTAAAGATATATCCTCAACTGTACCCTGCGGGGCAACCGTCACCGCAGACACCCATGTGCCTGCGCTAACTATGGAGCCAACGATGAGTGAGCAAACCTTACCCCAATCGCCTCTTCCTCCTGCCACACGTTCCGATTTTGTTCATACGCTAGATCGTCTCTACAAACTGGCCGTGGTCACGTTGGCCGCGTTGGTGACGCTGGTGGCGTTGATCTTTGTGGCGCGCGCCGCGGTCTACAAGATTCATGAGTACGAGCGTGGGCTGCATCTGCGCGGCGGGCGTTTTCTGGCTGTGCAAGAACCGGGCTGGCACATTCAGATCCCACTGGTGGACACGGTGATCATCGTGACGGTCAACGAACGGCTGGGCTATGTGGAGCAGATCCCGGCCATGACATCGGACAACGTGACGATGATCGTGTCGCTGCAGTATACCTATCGCGTGACCAACCCGCAGCAGTACGCGCTGCAGGTGGACGACCCGGAGCGCATTGTCTTTGAGTTCGTCCAGGGCAAGTTGCGCGACGTGGTCAACACCAAGGCGATGGCCGACGTCATGAACAACCGCGCTGTTATGAACAGCGAGGTGATGGAGGCGCTCAAGGAAAAAGAAGATGACTATGGGGTGCAGTTTGTCACGGTGCAACTGCAAAACGCCTCCCCGCCGGAAGAGGTGCTCCAGGCCATCAAGGACCGGATGGTGGCGGCGCAGCGTCAAGAGCAAGCCCAGGCCGAGGCCGCGCAGCGCAAGACGCTGGCCGATGCTGATCTCTACGCAGCGCAAAAGCAGGCCGAAGCCGAAGCCTACCAGATTACCGCCACAGCCCAGGCCGACGCCGAGCGAATGCGGCTGACCGCCGAGGCGCAGCAGATCACGATCCGCAGCATCATGGCTGAACTGGGCGACAAGGGCGAGATGGGTACGAAGTTCATCGACCTGCTGATCGCTCAGGAGTTGAAAGAGAACAGCAAGTGGGTGATCGAAGGCGACGGCACGCCTCTGGTCGATATGCGCTAAAGTGATGACGCAGAACAACGCCAACCAGGCAAAAGGTGGATCATGATACGACGACTATTCCTGGTGTGGGTGGGGGGTGTGCTGCTGTTGGGCGGCGTCTATCTGACCGCAGTCTCGGCGCTCTCGCCGATCCGCCAAGAGGCAATGGCCCAACACCGCGTGTTTGCTTATCGAGGGTGGCAAAGCCTGGGTGTTCGCCTTCAGCCGGAGGAACGGGTCACCATCCGCGCCCGCGGGGAGTGGCTCTATACGCCAGGTGAATATCACGGCCCGGAAGGCCATGCGCGCTACCCGGCTCCGGCGTTTTACCCGCTGCCCCATGTGGCGGGCGGCGCGCTGATCGGGCGCATCGGCGAGAGCGGCGAACCCTTTTTGGTGGGGAAACACACCGCCATCTATGCCCCTGAAGGAGGGACGCTCTACCTGCGGATCGACGACGACATCCTCAGCGATAATGAGGGATGGGTGGATGTGCAGGTGGACGTGCAGCCTGCTGTTGATCGTCCCTAGACGTGATCGCCCCAGACGAGGGCGCAAAGCGATAGAACGCACCCAAGCCGCCTGGAGAAACCTACCAGGCGGCGCTTTGCATTTGGCGCGTCTCTGATTTACAGTATAGCCCTCAAATTTCTCTCCGGCAGAAGGAACAACAGATGGAACAGGACATCCGGGCCGCAGCGCGGCAGGTGATCGCCGAGATGGCGCGGCGGGTCGAGGAAGACAGCCCGATGACCGCGGTGCAGTATCAGAGCATGTTGGCCCAACTAGCATTGGCGCAAGTGGCGCTGGCTTATCCCCAAGCCTCTTTGGGGACATGCGTGGAGCATGGCGCAGCGCTCTACTTTCGCGCCCAAACTGATGGCCTGTATGTCTGCTGTTCGGATCCGACCGCTGAACACGGCTGGAAGATCGCCTAGCTGATCGTCTGCGTAGGGACAGTGTCGGCAATATGATAGCTAGCTGACAGGCAATACCGGTGGTAGCTGTGCTATGCTCTTGGTGAGCCTGTCGGCAAGCTGCCGGGGTGACGGCACACGGATATATCCGGAGTGCTGCCGAGGTGACGGCTTGTCGGCATGGCTGCAAGCAAAGCATGTGTGACCGTAGCAAGCAAGAGTGTGAATCCTTATACACAGAGGACAGCCAGATGGCTGTCCTCTGTGGTTTCTAGGGGAAGTGGGGGTGGGTTGGCCGCTCAGTTCGGCTGGGGTGATGGGTGTGCCTGCGTAGTACGCCAGGGCCAGGCTGCGGCCGCGGCGAGCAGGGTCAATGCTACCCAACCGCCTGCAACCGCCAGCGTCAGCGCGTCGGGGGCAATCAGCGGCTGGCTGCGCAGCGCCTGCCAGATGGTGATCACGGTCAGCCCCAGATAGCCGACGCTGGCGATGACCACCAGCCGGGTGCGGCTGCGCGTGTCCAGGCGGGAACGCAGGCGGCCCCGGTTCAACAGCCAGGCAGTCAATGGCAGCACCTGTAGGGCATGGAGCCCGACGAAATGCCCAACGCGCAGGTCGCCTCCCTCCGTACTCCAGCCCAAGAAGGGCAGCCCTGCCCCGCCATCTTCTACGCCTACGCTGTGTGCGCCCAACGTTTGCGGCAGACCTGCGGCACTGGCCGCGGCCTGGGCAGGGGTAGTCTGGGAGGTCATCAGAAAGCCGGTCATCATGCCCACCAGCGTCACCAGCACAGCCAGCCGTAGGCTCCAGGCCAGGGCCGGGTCGGGCAGCTTTTGGAACAGCAGCCGGATGCCCACGATCAAGTTCCCCGTGGCGACGAGGACGATCAGCGCGCCCATGATGTTGAACACCGTGGCATCAAACGGGGTGGTGAAATTAAAGTGGCTGGTCGTGCCGCGCACCACTTGCATCGTGATGAGGAACATCTCACCGATCAGGGCCGCCGCGGTCAGCGTGGCAACCGTCTGGACCACGCGCCGCCAGCCCTGCACCTGGGTGAGCAGCCACAAAAACGTGAACCCGTAGACGCTGATCGACAGGGCAAACTTGAGCGGCTTAGCCCAGGCGGGAACCCCTGTGATGATCCGCGGGTCGACGAAGTAGGCGACGGTAAAGACGGGGATCAACGCCAGGTGGATCAGCACGGCCAGGGTCAGGGGCCAGTTGAAGGCCCAGGCCTGGTTGAACAGGCGGGTCAGCAGTTTGGATTGCATGGGTTTCTCCTTGTACAGCACAATCTGTGTGGTTCGATCGGTACAACGCAACAAACACAAGGTAGAGATCAGGCTGTGCGGCGGGAGAGTACGCGCAGCCCCAGATAGAGCAGGAAGCCCAACGGGCCAACCATCAAAATCAAGAACAATACGGGCGAAACCAGCCACGGATTCAGCCCAAGTGTGCGGCTGTCCAGATAGGCCCAGCGACCCACAAAGAGGTCAAAGGCCAGGAAATGCACCCAGCCAATGGTCGCCCCTTGCGGCGTGGCTAACAGCGCGGCGACCCCGGTCAAGGTCGGGTTTGCCAGCGCGGGCAGGACGGTTGGCAGCGCGGGCAGGATCAGCAGCGCATAGAGCAGGGCCGCCGGGACGACCGTCCAGAGCGATGCCATGATGCGCTGTGTCCAACGCCAGCCCGGCAGCAAGATCATCAGCAGCCAGAAGGGCAGGGTGAGCAGGCTGCTTAACTGGAAGACCGTACTCATGACAGTAACCTCCTGTACGACAGTTGGCATGAACCTAATTTGGGTTCCGAACATCGTTCGGTTCCAAGCAAAAAAAGAAGGCTATAACCCCAGGCCGCGGTTGAAGCGCTCCAACGCCTTGCGGTCAATTTCATCGAAGGGGACATCGTAATCACGCAGGTTGGTGATCCGCAGCATGGCGATGCCGTGGACGAAGGCCCAAAGCGAATAGGCGATCTCCGTCAGCCCGTAGCCGGACGCGCCTTGGATGCTGCCCTCCGCCAGCCCGCGCTCTACGCCTTGCATCAGGATCGGGAATGACGACCAGTCGCTCATCATCTGCGCAGAGGGGAAGCGCGCAGGGGAGTCCGGCACGTCGCGGCCCGCGACCGGGTGCGTGAACATCAGCAGGAAGTAGTCCGGGTGTCGCACGGCGAACCGGATGTAGGCCATGCCTAACTCTACCAGATAGGCTGAAGCGGGCAGGCTGGCATCGACCGCGGCCAGATCGGCCTTGAGTCTGAGATGCCCCTGCTGGCACACGGCACTGATGATCTCTTCTTTGCTGCCGTAATACTCGTACAGTCCGGCGGGACTGTAGTCGATGCGGTCGGCGATGGCGCGCATCGAGAGTTTGTCCGGCCCTTGTTCATGGATGATGACGCGCGCGGCATCCAAGATTGCCTGCTGGGTGCGCGCGTGGCGACGTTCGCGGGGGGAGAGGTCGCCTTCGAATTGCGTATCAACATCCATGAGGTTTAGACCCTTCTTTTCCATCTCTCGTAAGTTTTCCGAATGATGTTCGGATTTTAGCAGTGCGTTTGGGATTTGTCAACCCCCAATTTAAAACGACCCCACCGGCTTTTGTGCTGCCGGTGGGGTCGTGATCTATGCAGTGTGCGCTGAGGCGG
>CAZYQJ010000439.1:3692-5156 GCA_964649925.1 uncultured Litorilinea sp. | reverse complement strand
TGCGTGCCCAACGCCTGCCCCAGATCATAGGCCAGGCTGCGGATATACGTCCCTGCCGAACAGCGGACACGGAGGCTCAGACGGTCCGGGGGCCGCCAGGCAAGCAGTTCCAGCAGGTAGATCGTCACAGGCCGGGGGGCGACTTCCACCTCCTCACCGCGCCGTGCCTTGGCATGGAGCGATTCCCCTCCCTGCTTGAGCGCCGAATAGATGGGCGGGGTCTGCATGATCTCGCCGCGGAAGCGGGCGAGCGCGGCTTCGATATCGGGTTCGGTCAGCGGCGGCACGGGCGCAGTCGCCACCACGCTGCCGGTGCGGTCATAGGTATCGGTCGCCGCGCCCAGCGTCAGGTCGGCGCTGTAGGTCTTGTCATGCCCCTGGTAGTATTCGACCAGCCGGGTCGCCTGGCCCAGGCAGAGCACCAGCACCCCGCTGGCCATCGGGTCGAGGGTTCCGGTGTGGCCGATGCGGCGTTGTTGGCTCCAGCGGCGCACGCGCTGCACGACGTCGTGGCTGGTGAGCAGACGCATGGCCGGATCAAACGGCTCGTGGGCGGGCAGGCCGGGTTTGTCCACGACCAGGAGGCCACTCAGTCCAGTGGTCATCTTAGCCGCGCCCGCTGGTTTCGGGGGCAGCGTTCCGGGCCGCCCGCTGTGTGCGCCGCGCTGCCTGCATGGCCGCGATCACCCGGGCCTCCACTTCGGCCAGCGTGCCAGGCAGGGTGCAGCCTGACGCCGCGGGATGGCCGCCGCCGCCAAAGCTAAAGGCAAGGTCGGCCACGTTGAACCCCGGCTTGGCGCGAAAACTACATTCCACCGCGGGCGTGCCGTTTGCCTCGTCGCGTTTTTCCACAAAGACTGCACTCATGTCGGCCTCATCGGCGGTTACTAAATACCCGCTCAGGCCGATATCGGTCATGGGATGGCCCGCCTGGTCAAAGAGCGGTTGATCCGCGCTGGCCCAGATGACGCCTTCCTCCAGACGGACGGTCGGCAGGATCAGGCTCCAGAGCTTGATCAGGCTGAAGGGGCGGCGGTTGACCGTCTGCTGGGTGATGGCGACCAGGTCAGCCCCGCCGCGCATCAGGCGCATGGCCGTCTCCAGGACTGCGGCATCGGTGTTGCTGGTGCGAAAACAGAGGGTGTCGGTCACCAGGCCAGTGAGCAGACAGTGGGCCAGTTCGCCATCCAGCGGGATGTTCAACGCATCCGCCAGGTAAGCGACCATCTGGCAGGTGGCTGCGGTTTCAGGGGCCACCCAGTTGATGTCGCCAAAGTAGGTGTTGGTGATATGGTGGTCGATCACCAGCAGCGGCGCAGCGGCATGGAATGCCGGGTTATAGGCGTTCCCCATGCGGTCTGGGCTGGACGAGTCTAGGCAGATCACCAGGTCAAAGGTGCGCCCCTGCACCTCGGCGGCATAGGCAGGCATATGGGCGGAGAGAACCCGCTCCGCGCCCGGAAG
>CAZYQJ010000439.1:0-3682 GCA_964649925.1 uncultured Litorilinea sp. | reverse complement strand
CACGCCATCCTGCAAGGCGAGGGTCGGCGTCTTGCCCAGATGCCGCAACAGCCACCCCATCCCCAAGAGGCTGCCTACGGCATCGCCGTCAGGCTTGATGTGGCTGATACAAAGGATTTGATCCGCGCCGTGAATGGCTGCTGTCACCTGTGGATCCAGTGATGTCGACATACTCTAAATTATTCCTCTGATTTAATACAACAAAAAATCTGTACGCGCCTGGATATGCGTGTACGGGATATAAAAAGGTCAAGGGCGGCAGCCGTGACCGCTCTTGACCTTACCAAAACAGATCTCCATCCTATGTAAGCCTACGACCTCTAGGGATTTATGGGGCCGGAGGGGAAGATGTCCCCCCTGGCTCCGACCCATCCCCTGTGGCGTGTTCTGCTTGGGATGTGTTTCGCTCCGCGGCGATCTGGCGCAGCAGCGCATCCACACGCGCCGCGCGTTCGGGCGTATCATCGTAGTGAAAGATCAACTCCGGCACGACACGCAGCGCACAACGTACAGCAATCTGGCGGCGCACATAGGGCGTAGCCTTGCGCAGCCCTGCCAATACCTGCTGTTTCGACACATCCTCGTCGTCATGGCTGACATAGACCGAAACATTGCGCAAGTCTCGGCTAACGTTCACATGGGTCACTCGGACCAGGCTCAAGCGTGGGTCGGCCAACTCATTGCCAATCAGAACGCTCAGTTCTTGAAACAGCAGTTCAGCCACACGTTGCTGCCGGATGGTCGTCGTCATGAGACCCTCCCGTTCAAAACAGACGATTTTAATGAAGCGAGGCGCGGGCAAGATCACCCTGCGCCTGCCTCATCCTACCAAAACCTTATCCCCACCAGCGGAAGCTTAGCGCACCCGCTGTTTCTCATAGAACTCGATGACATCGCCCTCTTTCAACTGGTCATCGCCATCGGCCAGTTTGATCCCGCACTCAAAGCCCGTGCGCACCTCGGCCACATCCTCGGTGAAGCGGCGCAAGGTGTCCAGCCGTGTGGACGGGACGATTTCTTCGCCGTCGCGCAGGACCCTCGCCATGGCGTTGCGTTTGACAATGCCATCGGTGACGGTACACCCGGCGATGACGCCGCGGCGCAGTTTGAACAGCTGCAACACCTGGGCATGGCCGATCACCACATCCTTGTAGATCGGCTCCAACATGCCCGTCAGCGCGGCTTCCACATCTTCGATCATCTTGTAGATGATGTCATAGTGGCGGATTTCCACGCCCGATTGTTCGGCGCGCACCACAGCCGATTTGTCTGCGCCCACGCTAAACCCGATGATCACGGCATCGCTGGCCTCGGCCAACATCACGTCGGATTCGGAGATGTCGCCGATTGCGGCCTGCAGGATTTTGACCTCGATCTCCTCGTTGGAGAGGTCTTCCAGGCTCTTGACCACCGGCTCCAGCGTACCTTGCATATCAGCGCGCACGATCAGGTTCAAGGTCTTGGTCTCGCCGCCTTCAAAGCGGGCAAAGACCTCTTCCAGCGACATCTGGCGGCGCTGCGGCGTCTGCGCGGCGCGGGCACGCTCGTTCTGACGCTGCTCCGCCGTTTGACGCGCTTCGCGGTCGCTGCTCATGACTTCAAAGATATCACCGGCGTTGGGCACTTCTTGCAGCCCCAAGACCACCACCGGCGTACTCGGCCCGGCCTCCTTGAGGGTGTTGCCCTCATGGTCGAACATGGCCTTGATGCGGCCCCAAGTATCGCCCACCACAATAGCATCCCCGCGATGGATCGTGCCGTTTTGCACCAGCAGCGTAGCCGTCACCCCGCGGAACTTGTCCAACTCCGACTCAATGACGGTGCCGACGCACTTGCCCTTGGGGTTGGCCTTGAACTCCTCCAACTCGGCGACCAGGAGAATGTTCTCCAACAGGTCGTCGATGCCCACGTCTTGCAGCGCGCTGATGGGCACGACAATCGTATCACCACCCCACTCTTCGGGCTGTAAGCCTTCTTGGGATAGCTCCTCCATCACGCGCTGCGGGTTGGCGTTGGCCCGGTCCATCTTGTTGAGCGCCACAATGATAATGACGCCTGCAGCCTTGGCGTGGCTGATGGCCTCCCGCGTCTGCGGCATCACACCGTCATCTGCGGCCACGACCAATACGACAATATCCGTGACCTGAGCGCCGCGGGCACGCATGGCGGTGAACGCCTCATGCCCTGGTGTATCCAGGAAGGTGATCTTGCGACCGTTCACCGTCACCTGATAGGCGCCGGTGCGCTGGGTGATGCCGCCTGCCTCGCCTTCGGCCACGTTGGTGTGGCGGATGCGGTCAAGCAGGGTGGTCTTGCCGTGATCGACATGGCCCAACACCGCTACTACGGGCGGGCGTTCGACCAGCGACTCCGCCTCTTCCTGGCTGCGGACACGTTGGACAAAGGTCTGGGCGGTTTGCGGCTGTTCCGGTGCAGCTTTTTCCTCCTCTTCAGGCTCGGGTTGAGTCTCCGGCCACTTGACCTCAATGCCCAGTTCTTCCCCCATGATGACCGCGGTATCGTGATCAATGCTGTGGGTAATGGGCGCCATGATGCCGTACTGCATCAAGATTTTGATCAGGTCAATGGGGCTGCGCTCCATCAGCTTCGCCAGGTCGCGCACCGTGATATAGTCTTCGACCACCACGCTGTCAATGACTTTGGGTTCTGTGCGCGCCGTCTTCTCCGGCCGATTGGCAGTTCTGCCGCTGGGCCGGTTGCCTTTGCCCTTGTTCTCGCGCTTGCCGTTTTCCACCGGCTCCTCATCGACTTCAAACGGGCGCGATTTTGTTTTGTTTTTGGTTGCCATGGATCCAAACCTCCTCTTCACATGAGCAATCTGCTCAACTTTCCCCACGCCGTCCACCTGGTTTCGGGGCGTGCTGTTGGGCGCGCCGCGCGGTTGGTCTATGCTCATGACGGCGTGGGGGCCGGTGAGCAGGCGCGCTCCCCATCTTAGAATTAAGACGTCGGGCGCGGCAGTTTCGATATTGAGCGCTGGTCGGCGCGGGTTGATCCAATGGCAGCAGAGAAAAGACAAGGGGGCAGAAAGGGGCCAAGCAGAGGAGGTGCATCAGGCTAGACCATACGCAGCCTCCGCTTTGACTCTTTGCCTTGAGGCAAGGGATCCCGTTTGAAACCCACTTGCCATCCCTGCCTGCCTACCTTACAGGCTGCCATGGGAATGCACAGATTGTGCAGCTAATCGGCCATTCATCGCTCTCACTCACTCGCAACTTCTGGGTCTGCCGCCTCCGATTCGGGCAACGTCGCCATATATGCGATCAGTGCCTGGCGGTTCTCTTCACTGAGCCGGGTGCGTAACGCCTGTTCCAGACGATTCCCGCGGAAGACCATCCGCCAACATTCTTGATATGGGTGGAGATACGCCCCGCGCCCGGCCTTTTTGCCGGTAGGGTCTACTTCAACGCCCGTTTCCGTCCGCACCAGCCGCACCAACGCTCGCTTGCCTTCCACCCGGCGACAAGCAATGCAGGTGCGTTGGGGCACATGTTTGGGCCGAGGCCCGCGTGATTTTTGCGCCATGTGCCAAGCTATCCACCCTTACCAATAGGATCAATGGCGTGCGGCTGCCCCAGATCGGCCCGCCCCCCCCCCCCGAACAAAACAAAAAAGCATAAAAATCAACAGCCACCCCGCCCCACAACTTGCAAATAGAAAT
>CAZYQJ010000438.1:0-5164 GCA_964649925.1 uncultured Litorilinea sp. | reverse complement strand
TCGAGGATCAGGCCGTCAAAGTCAAAGATCAAGGCGTGAATCATGCCGATTTGGGTGACCCCCTAGCACCAGAATTCTAGAGTCGAATTGCATTGTCTGCGAGAACCGCATGGATACCCCAGACGCCGTTACAAATTTGCGTGACCCGCAGATCGACTACCACGCTTGCTAACGCCAATGTGTCCTTACGTGATACGTGGTAGCGATCCATCATCAGATCGAGCATGGCATTGGCGGCAAGATAGCAGGCTTCATTGAGATTCTCATGGAAGCCAAAGGTGATCCACGAATCCGCTGTCCTGGCACGCGGGCTTGCAAGTGCCATGTCCTCAACCAGGCGAAACTGGAGCGAGACCTCGTCCATTGGGCATTCAATTGCCGTGCTGGAGATTTCGCCATCCCCTTGGGCTGCATGGCCGTCACCCACAGAAATCAGCGCGCCCGTCACTTGGATGGGCAGGTAGAGCTTGCTGCCCGCTGTCAGCGCCTTACAGTCGAGGTTACCGCCCGAATGCCGCGGCGGCCAGGTGGAATGATAGCCCGGTTCAGTAGGCGCAACCCCGATGACGCCCAAGAAGGGGCGCATCGATACCTGGTGATTGAACTGACTTCTTGCAACCCCCTGATGTGCGTCGATCGTCCATAGCAGCAAGTTCTCTGGTCCCTCGAGCGTGCCAAAGCGCTCGTTTAACTCCATCGGCCAGCCACCCGCATAGGTCCATCCATAACTTCCTGGCATCAAGTGTTCAATCGTGACCTCCAGGGCCATCCTCGGCTGTGCTCCGCGGATCGCAACCGGCCCACACAGGGCATGGCCTTGGTCGATTTCGCCTTCGCGCCGCGGATACGTCTTGCGCGGTGCACCCGAAAGCGAGGGCGCTTCGATGCTCCAACCCGCGTCGGGTAGTCGATAGCGTACTGTGTCGCCGGAGTCAATGGTCAACACCGGCGCGAACTCGTTGGAGAACGAGCCATGTAGGGTCCTCTCGTCAGGTTCCAGATGAAAGACAGCCACTAGACCTCCTTGTGTAGATTGTTACCTTCGCCCCTCCCTAAGGCTAGGATATATTCCTCGATCTCTTGGCCGCGTGCGTTGGCAAACCCTTTGTCTTCGCCCACGATGGCAAACCCGCACTTCTGCAGGACGCGGATTGAGGCGATGTTGTCTTTGGCTGCACGCGCGTAGAGGGGTCGCTCGTCTATATAGCGCAGAAATTCTGTGAGGGCTCGCGTGGCGATGCCCTTGCCCCAGAACTCTCTGCCGATCCAATAGCTGACTTCCCGTTCGCCAAACTGCACAAAGGTCGTGATGCTTCCTGCCACTTGCCCATTATACAGGATGGTCTTGATAAGGATGCTTTCATCCGAGCGGATTTTGGCCCAGTGCTTGTGAAAGGCTTCCAGGTCGGCAGGGTCTTTGGCCGTAAACGCGGCCATGTAGTTGGCAATAGAGTCTTGCTGTTGATCAAAGAAGATGGGCAGGTCGTCGTCCACCACGTCGCGCAGGAGAAGTTCAATCGCCATACTCAGCCTCCATCTGCACATAGGCTCCGGCCTGAAGAATTGGCACGCAGTCGCTAACATTCAGCGCCGCCGCCAGTTCGACGTCATGTGCGCGCCCCCGTTCGATCAGTTCTTTACCCGAACTGCACTGGCGCAAGCGCAGCCCAAGTTCTGGCTTGATCTGCTCAAAAGCGGCTAACGCCATCTGCGCTTCGGGGGACAGCGTGCCTTTAAGATAGGCGATTACCGCGCCTGCGCCCACTAGGTCTTCAAAACTAGGGCGCAGGCTCCAGTCCTCGCGCCAACGCTCGCCCGCGGGGATGACGGCAATCTCACGGCCACAGCGCATGGCTGCTTCGGCCACAGCGCGGCAGTTACGCAGGCATCCGGCCAGGGTGGGCGTTTCCCCGGTTTCCAGGGTGAGCGTCGATCCGTTGGGCGAGGGCAGAACCAGGCGCGTGCCAGGCGTGATCTGCAGCAATGACTGTGGCGAGAGCGCATAGCCGTGGGGGTTTTGGCCCGGCGCGGCCAGCAGCGCATTGACCGACGCGGCAAACGTTTGGGCTGCATCCCCGCGGTAGGGATAGACCGTGGCCCCGCGCGCGACCGCTATCTCGACACAAGTCGAAAACGACAGCACGTCTATGATGACCACCACATCGCTTATCGGCGCCAGCGCGCGCACGCCTCGCTCGCCCCACTCGCAGCGGATCGAGAACTCTGCCTGGTCAAAGGTCAAAGCGGCCCTCTCCTTTTGCTCACCTTAACTGGTTCAAGGCGAATTGCAGCAGGTCGTCCAGCCTGTCCACCGGCACGCCGCCACCCTGGGCGAACTCAGGCCGCCCACCGCCGCCGCCGCCAAAGGCCCCTAAGACAGTACGCAGGAGGTTGCCCATGTGCGGCGCGGCGTCGGCGCTGCGTGCAAAGACCACCGTGGCCTTACCGCCCGCGGCGCTGCCCAGGAGGGCGATGGTGTGCGGCTGTTCTTGCAGCAGGTTCGCCAGCGTCTTGACGGCATCCACCGGCAGGTCAAGCAGGGCGGTCACGGCCCGATCTTCCCCGGCAGGCTGTGCGGCGGCGATCAGGTCTTGCGCGGTATATTGAAGCTGCTGTGCGGTCAATTCGTCGACGCGATACTGCAACGCCTTGACCTGTTCCAGCGTGCGCGCCGCCAGGTCGGGCACCTGGCCCACGTCGGTGCTGTAGAGTGCGGCAGTCTGGATCAAGAGCCGGTGTTTGCGCGCGTAGTCGGCCACAGCGCGCTTGCCGCACAAGAACGTGACGCGCGTTTGGCCGCGCCGCCGTTCCTGGCGGATGATCTTGACGGGCGCGATCTCCGCCGTGGTGTGTACATGCGTGCCGCCGCAGGCCGAATAGTCAAACTGGTCGATCTCCACGATGCGGATCTGCCCGGTGACGGCAGGCGGGCGGCGCAGCGGCACGCGCGCGAGTTCATGTTCGTCCACGAAATAGGCGGTGATGGGCAGCGCGGCATAGGCCAGGTCATTGGCTGCAGTCTCGACTTCGTCCAGTTGTTCAGGGGTGATCGTGGCGGTGTCCAGGTCGAGCGTGGATTCCTCTGCGCCAAAGTGAACCGACACCGTCTCGAATTCAAAGCGCTGTGCAAAGATCTGCGAGAGCAGGTGCTGGCCCGAATGCTGCTGCATGTGGTCATAGCGCCGCGGCCAGTCGATCTCGCCATGCACACGGCTGCCTGTGTCCAAGTCGAGCGGCGCGTCGAGCAGGTGATAGATGGTGTCATCTGCGGCGATCACATCCATCACGCGGCGGTCTGCCAGCTTGCCCAGGTCGTTGGGCTGCCCGCCGGAGGTGGGGTAAAAGTGGGTGCAGTCCAGCACGGCGGCAGGCTGCCCATCCAGTGTGGTCAGCGCCAGCAGCGTGGCGTCGAAACCGGTCTGGTAGGAATCGGTATAGTAGAGGCGTTGCGTCATAGCAGGTGTGCTTTCGTGAATTCTGTGCCCTGTGCGCGGCGTGACGCCGCGGTCAGGCGTTGGCTACCGAAAGCGCGGCGCAACCTCCTGGGCGAACAATTCTAGACCGCTGCGATCGGGCGCATCCATAAACCAGAGCAGGAAATGGGTGATGCCCAGGTCAAGATAGCGCTGCACCTGCGCCGCCACCTCATCGGGCGTGCCTGCCAGCCAGCTTTGAGCCAGGTGCGCGGGCAGGTCGTCGGCTGTACCCTCGACAAACGCCATCAGGTCGGAACTGAAGGCATCTGGCGAACCGGCCCGGTCGATCATGGCGCGCAGTTGGCCGCGCAGCCCGTCGCGGTCCGCCGCGATCAGGATTTGCGTTTCGAGGCTCTTCTCCAGTTCATCGGCGGATCGCCCCACAGCGGCGCAGGCATCGGCCAGAAGCTGTACACGCCGCGCCACTTCAGTATAGCCTACTGGCACGGTATTCCATCCCTGGCCGTAGCGGGCGCACGCGGCCAGGATGGCGGGATGCGCTTCGCCAAACCAGATGGGGGGATGCGGCTGCTGCACCGGCGGCGGCGCGCAGACGGCATCCTGCACCGCATAGAACTGGTCCTGATGGGTGACGGGCGCGGTCGCGGTCCACAGGGCCAGGGTGACCTCCAGGCCATCCACCACATGCGCCACGCGTTCTTCCATCGTGTCGGGATAGAACAGCCCATAGCAGGCGTGTTCGCGCTGCCCGTAGCCCGCATCGACAAAGTAGATAAAGCGCCCGTTGCTGATCTGGTCCAACGTGGCAGTCATCTTGGCGACCAGGGCCGGGTTGCGGAAGAAGTGCCCCTGGTGGATCATGCCCAGCCGGACGCGCTCTGTGCTGCCTGCGAGCGCGGCCAGCACGGTCCACCCTTCAAGGATGGCCTCATCCTTACCTAGCATCAGGTGATCGGCCACCCAGAGCGAATCGTAGCCCAGACGGTCGGCGGCCTGCGCCATGCGCAGGGTCGTGGCCGCGTCAAGTTGGGCATAGTTGGGCGTGCGAAAGAGGCGCGGGCCGGGATGGGCAAAGATGGGCACGCAAAAACCAAATTGGACGGGATGCATGGGTCGTTCTCCGATCTGGCGCGAGGCTGAGTGGGCTAGGCGGAAATGAGGTGCTGCACAGGCTCACCACGCAGCACGCGCAGCACGTTGTACCAGATTTCCAGCGAGTCGCGAATGTGCGTCCAGTGGCCCTGCCAGGCCGTATGGGGGGTGAGGGTGACGTTATAGCGCGGGTCCATGTGGAGTTCATGCAGCGGGCTGTCGGCGGGCAGCGGTTCTTCGTAAAAGACATCCAGCCCGGCCCCGGCGATGCGCTGGGAACGCAAGGCTTCAATGAGGGCGTCTTGGTCAACCAACTTGCCGCGTGCCGTGTTGACAAAGAGGGCGCTGTTTTTCATCAGGCCAAACTCGCGCCGGCCGATGATGCAGTGGGTCTGTTCGTTGAGCGCCAGGTGCACGCTCACCACGTCCGCCTGGCGGAAAAGGTCATCCCAGGGGACATACTCAGCGTGATACTCCGGCTCCAATTCGGGAAAGCGTTCGATATCCCAGTACAGACAGCGCATGCCAAAGGCGTGGGCGATGCGCGCCATCGGACGGGCGATCTCGCCGAACCCCAGCAGCCCCAACGCCTGGTCGCGCACCATCTGCACGCCGGGAACCTGACCCCAGCCCAG
>CAZYQJ010000437.1:0-5185 GCA_964649925.1 uncultured Litorilinea sp. | reverse complement strand
GCGCGCGTGCGTGACCCTGAGTTGATGATGAATATTGTCGACCTGGGATTGATCTACAACGTCGAAGTGACCCCGGAGAATACCGCCGAGATCACCATGACGTTGACCAGCCCTGGCTGCCCTGCGGGGCCGGAGATTATCAGTTCGGTGCAGCGCGAAACACATGCCGCCTTCCCGGACCTGGAAGAGGTGAACATTCATCTTACCTGGTCGCCCTTCTGGAACCCGGATATGATGTCCGACGAGGCCAAGGAAGAACTCGGTATCTTCTAGGCGCAGTGGTTGTGACCCTGTAGATGAATAGGCCAGGCATAAACAGATCTGCCTGGCCTATCTTGTTTTTAGCTGTGTGGGGTGTGTCTCAGCCCTTGTCTTTGTCGGGTGAGGCGAGGGACAGCCGGGACTGGAGTGCATTCGACTAGAGGTCCGGATCGGTATTTTCGCTGATCAGGGTTTCATATTCGCGGGCAACCTCGCTAGGGTCGCGACCGCTCACCGTCAGCGCAACCTCCAATGCGCCGAGTTTGGCAGCGTGGGCCGCCAACCGGCTCAGGCGATCCGCCAAGTGGCTGCCCTGCTGCACACCGGCAAGCATACCGGCAGCCGCGGTAAAGACGGCCACCACACCGCAAGTCATTTTCCAGGCCGGTGTGCCTTCGCCCACAATCGGTCCGGTGGCTGCGGCCCATCCGGCGATCAGGGTCGCCAGGCCGCTGCACGTCGCGCCGCTATAGGTCATCCAACTGTGATTGCGGCGCAGGGATCGTACCTGCTTTACTGCCTGCTGGCGGCGTCTGCGGATCTCCTGAAGCAGAAGCATCTTGGTATCGCTGGTGGGTGTGGTGGGGGAAGTCGCCCGCGCGGCAGGGGGAAATGGCTGTGGGCGTTGCCTAGGTGGTTCTTGTGCGGTATCCATTGCGCTGCCTTTCTGGTGCAGAGGCCCGATGCGAAGATACCCATTATACATGGTTTGTCCCTGTATGCTTTTAGCCGATCCTGTCATTTCTGTCAGTTTTGCGGGTCGCTGGCTGTGCCCGGTTCATGCTGCAACTGACCAACTGGCTAGATTTTCACCGCGTACGTTTAGGGTTGCGCTCTCCGCCCTTACAGATGCAAAGTAAAGCAGGCGCGTTTTGTTGGCCGCTCGCTTGATTTTTCTTGCTCAGTTGGCGCAGGCACGCGCCTTGTGTAAACGGATCAGCGGCGCATCCCAGCCGCATGTAGGCTGTTTTCGATCAGGCGTATCCAAAATGGATTTTCGGTCAATGGGAGCCGGGACAGCAGCGTTGCCAGGTTGAGTGCATGGCGCGCCTGTTCCTGGCTGCCTGCAATATGCAACCAGACTGCCTGGCAGCGCAGCCCTTCGTCTAGTGCGTCCATCATCTGGGCACTTTCGGGACGCTGCGCCAGTTCGCGCACGATATGCGCGGCTAGGTCGGTCGCAGGGATCGCCTCTAGCGCCGTGGTGGGGGCGTAGTGTTGGAGAAAGAGCCGGTTGTGTAGGATCCACCCGTTCATGACTGGGTGGGCCAGCAGCGCACGCACTGCCGTATCCATCTCCTCCCAAGAGGGGATCGGCCCTGGGGCGGCGGTTCGGTCAAAGTAGGCTTCCAGCGTGGGGGCGGGCTGCGGCGGCGTCAGCGTGCCCAATGCATCCTGATAGAGTACATAGTCGGGCGGCAGCGGGGGGGCAGGTTGGCGCTGCCAATGGGCTGTCTGGGCCGCGGCCAGCCGCCTGCGGCAGAAATCAAGGGGCGCTTCGAGTAACGTCGCCATGCCATTATCGGTGCGTACGGAGACCAGTTCACCCACCTTACGCAGGGGCGGGAGTTGATCCGGGCGCATGGCCCCATCTGCAAACGCCTGCAGGATACCCGCACGGGCGTTGATCGCCAGGCCGATCAGGATGCCGTCCGCATGGTCGGCGCTTGGGGTGTGGATAAACCAGATCGACTGGTTACCTGCCATGTCCGCCGGACTGAGCAAGGTGCGCCAGCCTTCCGGGGGAGCCGGTGTATAGCGGTTGCCGCCAAAGGCCAGCTTGCGCAGCATCCGCTGTGCTTGTGAGGCGGCATCCGGCGGAAGAACGCTCTGCAATGCGTACAGTGCGGCCAGGGCTGTGGGTTCACGGTCGGCGGCCAACCGTTCCAAACGCTGCAGCGCGTTCTGCGCCACCCGGGGCCGGTCGTCCAGTGCCAGCAACCGGTAGAGGTCGGCGCGATCAGCGGGAGGCAGCCGGTCCAGCAAGTCCATCACCATGTAGGCGACCGCTTCACCTGCCTGGTGCATCTGCGTCACATACTCGATCAGGATGCGCCGGTTGTGCCGCGACTCGTCTATGGCCTCGCGCAGGCTCTGAAAGGCCACTTCATTGCTGTCGCTGAGGTCGCCGATCAATGCGGGGGGCAGCGATTCCCCCAAGTAACGCTCTAGGATCAGCGCGGCGGTGATCCGGGTCTGGGCGCTTTGGCTGCGGTTGGCGGCTGTGCTGCGCAACAGCGGGATAATTTCATCCGGCGGCAGCAGCGCGGCCAGATGGCCCAGCCCGCCGCGCACCTGGCTGCTAGGGGTGTCGAGTTGTTTGATCAGCGCCGCCGTGATCAGGTCATGCGAATAGTGGTGTGCGATGCGGCGGACGGCATCCAGCAAATCGGCCTCGCTGCGGGTCTGCGCCAGGTCGGCGAGGTCTTGTGCAAGCTGCCGCCGCTGCTGAAACGTGTTGATGATTTTGTCGGCCATGGCGACGATTATACCACAGAGGCAGCAGTCAATTATCAGTAGCCAGCAGCCCGAGCAGAGAGCGCAGTAGGCAGATAGCGTGCAAGCGTCCTCCACTAATGACTGAACACTGACTACTGACAACTTCCAAAGGAGAGACACGATGCGCTTGGGATTGATGTTGGGCTATGCGGGGCCTACACTGCGTCTGCCGATGGAATTGGTCAAACTGGCGGAGGAGTTGGGCTATGAAGCCGTGTGGACGGCGGAGGCGTACGGGTCAGACGCAGTGACGCCGCTGGCGTGGATCGGCGCGCAGACCCGCCGCATTCGGCTGGGTACGGCCATCATGCAGATCCCGGCGCGCACCCCGGCGATGACGGCGATGACGGCCATGACGCTCGACCAGCTTTCGGGCGGGCGCGTGATCTTAGGATTAGGAGTGTCGGGGCCGCAGGTCGTGGAGGGCTGGCACGGCCAGCCTTTTGGCAGACCGCTGGAGCGCACGCGCGAGGTGGTCAGCATCCTGCGCGCCATCTTTGCGCGGCAAGCGCCGCTGGTGCATCAGGGCCGCCACTACCAGATCCCCTATCAGGGGGCGGACTCGAGCGGGTTGGGCAAGCCGCTCCGCAGCATCCTGCATGGCCGCCCCGACCTGCCTATCTACCTAGCAGCCATCGGCCCCAAGAACGTGGCGTTAGCCGCGGAGATCGCCGATGGCTGGCTGCCTATCCTGTTTGCGCCCGAACACTATGATGCCGTCCTGCGCCCGTCAGTAGATGCGGGCCGCGCCCGCGCCGCCGAAGATCATCCCGCCGCGTTTGCGATTGCGCCGATCACGCCGGTCGTGCTGGGGGAAGACGTGGACGCCTGCCGGAACCAGGTCAAGCCATTTGTCGCGCTGTATGTAGGGGGGATGGGCGCGCCGGGCCGGAATTTTTACTATGACCTCGTCTGCCGGTATGGGTTTGAGGCAGCGGCTGTGGCAATTCAAACGCACTACATGCAGGGCCGGCATGAGGCGGCGGCGGCTGCCGTGCCCGATGCGTTGGTGGATGCGGTGGCGTTGTGCGGCCCGAAGGAACGGCTTGCCGAACAGGTGGCTATGTGGCAGGAGAGCCGTGTGACGATGATCAACCTGATCAGCACGGACCCTGCCGCTCTGCGGGTGATGGCCGAACTCGTGCTGTAGCGTCTGCGCTGTGATATACTAGGCGTGAGAGGCCAGCTTGCGTGCTGGGCGTGCTGCCGGTGTCAGGTCCCCAGCCTGACCTGCGAAATTGCGCGTGATCACGCAAGGCTGTAGGTCGGGGAACTTGCCCGACAGGACACACTGCCAGGTCGTGCGGTCGCCAAGTAGGTGCGGCTTTCGAACCATACGCATGAGGGACACATTCAACAGATTATGTCCGATCAGCCAAAGAAAACCATCCTTGTCGTTGACGACGAATCGCGCATGGTGCGCTTTGTCAAGATGAACCTTGACCTGGAGGGGTATCTCACCCTGGAGGCCAACAACGGCATGCAGGCGTTGGAGAAGGTGCGCGACTTTAACCCCGACCTGGTGCTGTTGGACGTGGAGATGCCAGGCATGGACGGGTTTGAGACGCTGAAACGGCTGCGCGAGATCAGCGATGCTGCCGTGATCATGCTCACCGTGCGTTCTGATGAGGAAGACCGCATCCGCGGGCTGGACCTGGGCGCGGATGACTATGTGACCAAACCCTTTAGCCCGCGCGAGCTTTCCAGCCGCATCCGCGCTGTGCTGCGCCGGTTTGAACAGCCAGGCCGCCCCGACCAGCAGATCATCACGATTGACGACCGCTTACAGGTGGACTTACAGCGCCGTGATGTGATCGTGGACGGGGAGCGATTGGGGCTGCGCCCTACGGAATACCGCCTGCTCTATCACCTGATCCAAAACGCCGGGTGGGTCGTGCCGCATGAAACGCTGCTGACCAAGGTGTGGGGCCATGAGTATATCAACGACAACCACCTGCTGCGCCTCTACCTCACTTATCTGCGCAAGAAGATCGAGCCGGACCCGGCCAACCCGCGCTATATCTTCACCGAACGCGGGCTGGGCTACCGGTTTGTCGACTTCAAACACGGCACATCCTAAACGCGATCTATGCGCTGCCAGTTTGATTTCCCCTCTTTTTCAGTGATATAATTGCCAATTGGCGTGCGTAAAACGCCAACCGTACAAGTGATCACGTCCTGGGACCAGAGGGCCGGGTGCTGTTTGGCGGCTGTACCTGCGTTTTGCAGAACACAGAAGCGCTGCTCAGTCAGTCCTTGGGATGAACAGGGCGGGAGCATAACCCAAGACAGGAGCAAATCAATGTCAGTCGTCAGCATGAAAGCCTTGTTGGAGGCAGGTGTCCATTTTGGTCACCGCACCCGACGCTGGAATCCCAAGATGCGCCCGTACATCTTTACCGAGCGCAGCCGGATCCACATCATC
>CAZYQJ010000436.1:0-5194 GCA_964649925.1 uncultured Litorilinea sp. | reverse complement strand
AGCGCGACGACGCCCAGAGACTGGGCCAACTGCACGTCTGCGAAGTAGATGCCGCCGATCCCCTCAGAACCGGCCAGCATCCCCAGTATGAGGAACAGGACCAGCGCAGGCACGCCCAACCGCCCGGACGCCTTGCTCGAAACGACGCCCAGAAGAAGAAGAATCGCCACGCCAAGAAGAACGTAATCAAAGAACATGAGGTCACTTTCGGAACTCGGTGGGTGCCTGCCCCACTATCGATTGTATCTAGTTATTCAATGTGTGTGAGCGATGATTTCTTTCACCCCTTAAAGAACGAATCCCACGGGATCGCAACTGGCGCATCATTACACACGATCTGGATCATCATGCGCAACAGTGGAATCCGCGCCGGGTCCACCTTGCCATCCAGCACCATCTGCTCGACAGTGGGGCCAATCGCCAATGCCAACTCCGCCCCTTCGATGGTTTCCTCGGCCATGTGCCGCTGTTTGGCCTCGCTGTAGGGCATGCCCATGCCCAGGAAGCGCCCCATGCGTCCATTGCGCCCGCCCATGCTCGTCACATACAGGTCGCCCGCACCGGGCAGCGTATAGACCGTCTCACGCTTGCCCCCGGCCATCTCCACCAAATAGACCATCTCCCACAGCCCTTGGGCAAAGATCGCGGCAGAGAGGTTGTGCATCACCGCATCGTTGCTGGCCTGGCCCTCTTTCTCCAGCAGCCCGCCCACCACGCCGACCGCCAGCGCATAGACGTTCTTGAGCGCCACGCTCATCTCCACACCCACGAAATCGGCGTTCGGCCACACATGATAGTGCGGCGTGCGCAGCATCACAGCCAGGCTTTCCAGCAGCGCGGCATCGGCCCCGGTCACCACCACGCAGGTATGGCGGCGCACAGCCACTTCCCCGGCAATGGACGGCCCGCCGATGGCCGCAATACGCACCCCCTGGCGCAGATGGCTGGGCAGGTGTTCCGCCAGCACATGCGGCAGCAGTTTCAGATTGCTCCCGTCACCCTCCAGCCCCTTGGTCAACATCAATACGGGGACCTGCGGCGGCAGAACCTCGCCCAACATCATTGCGGCCCACTCCACGCCCAGCGAGTTGACGCCGACCACCACCAGGTCAGCCCCGACCATAGCCTCTGCCAACCGGTCATAGGTATAGGGCGTTACCGCATCAGGCAGACGCACGCGCAGCCGTGGGTGGGTGCGCGATTCATGAACCTCCTCGATGATGTCCCCATCCAAAAACGTGCCCACCAACCGGACCTGATGCCCATTATCGGCCAGGGGCGTGCTGAACGCGCTGCCCATCAGGCCCGCGCCTAAAATCACGACATTCGCCATCGTTTTACCGATCTAGAGTGCACCGCGGCCCGCAGGCAGCGCGGTTACCGAAGGTTCAGCAGGAGCCGGTGCTTGGGCGGTGACCGTCGCCGCCAAAATCACCAGCACGATCCAGATCAAGTCGGAGATCAGCAGGTGGATCAATTGCATCGCCACCGGCGCTCTCAACGCCACGTTGACGGCTCCCGCCAGCAGCTGCAGCCCATAGAGCGCGGCCAGCATGTTCACCAGGCGGGCTGCCCGGGCATCAGGCCGGACGCGCCGCGCCATCCATGCCGCCAGCCCCACCAGCGCGCCGACCATTAGCGCAATCAAGGGGTGCGACACACGCAGCCTCACCAACGCCGCCACCACCGGCGACTCTTCCGGCGAGATGCCCGCGCCCAGGGTCAGCGTATCGCCAAGCGCGGTGATTCCCCCGCTGGCCGCCAGGATCAACATCCCCGCACAGGCCGCGGCGAAGGCAGCCGTCAGCCCTCCCTGGCCGCGCAGACGCATTGGCGCTTTACCGTCCGCCCACCATGCGGCCAGCGTCAGCGCGCCGAGCAGCAAAAAGGTGTTGATCAGGTGGCCCGCCATCCAAAAAGCGCGCGCCACCGAGACATTGTGCGCCACCAGTTCGAGCAGCACCAACCCTGCGCCCACCAGCGATTCGACCACCATCAAGACAAAGGAGGCGATGGCGGCCTTGCGCACATGATGGCCGCGCGGGAACGCCCGAACCGCCCACACCACCAGCATCAAGACCAGCAGAAAGGCGATGCCGCTGGTGATGCGGTGCGAAAACTCAATGACGGTTTCGATCTGTGGCGCGCGCGGCAGGACTTCCCCATTGCACAGCGGCCAATGACTGCCGCATCCTGCGCCGGAACCGGTGGCACGCACAAACGCGCCCCATAACACGACCAATACGTTGAAGATCAAAACACCCCATGCAAACGGGGGAAAGCGGCGAACCTGCATGGCTGTCCTCGCGTAAGCTCATTCTTCCGTTTACTTTGCTTGTGCATTATAGCACATAGCCGTGCAGTGGCGTCAGCCCGCTGGTTCCAACGCCAGTGAGTGGATGCGCGCCGCGCCGCGCGCCAGGAGGTCTGCCAGTTCAGCGAGCGTACGGCGGTAATCGTCCAGCGTGCCGCCCACAGGATCCACAACAGAATAGGGCAGCCCGCTCATCTCGCTCAGCAGAAAAATGCGGCGGCGCGCTGCGGGGAATTCCTGGTGCAAGGCTTCCTTCTGGCTCTGCTCCATCAACAGGATCAATCGATATTTCTCAATGAGCGACGAATCCACCTGCTGCGAGCGGTGCGCCCGGACATCCAACCCCTGTTCGGCCAAGACCTGAAGGGTCAGCGGCATGGCAGGTCGCCCTGCGGTGGTCCACGTACCCGCCGAAGCGATCACCCAGCGTTCCTGGGGATAGTGTTTCGCCACGTAAGCGCGCCACAACGCCTCGGCCATCGGCGAACGGCATTGGTTGGCCGTACAGACAAAGAGGACGGAATGCATGATCCTATGGCCCCTACTCAATGGCGTGTGCTTCTGGAGCTATACTCCCCTCACTCATGGGGCTGGGCCTCTGCCGAAAGCTGCCAGGCCACAGTGCGGCGCAACCCGTCGACAAAGTCCACCACGGGCACATAACCCAACAAGCTCTGGGCGCGGCTGATGTCCGCCTGCGAATGTGGGACATCGCCTGGCCGCGGCGCAGTATGCACAACCTGGGGCGTGCAGCCGAGTATCTCAGCCAGCCGGTCCACTAAATCCAGCAGCGTAAAACGGCTGCCGCACGCAACATTCAGCACGCTGCCCGCCGCATCCGGGGCAGTACAGGCCAGCAGGTTGGCTTGCACCGCATTGTCAATATAGGTGAAGTCGCGGCTCTGTGTGCCGTCTCCGTGGATGGTCACCGGTTCGCCCGCGGCCATCGCCCGGATGAAGCGCGGGATCACCGCGGCGTAGTCCGAATGCGGGTCCTGGCGCGGGCCAAAGACGTTGAAGTAGCGCAGCGCCACCGTCTCCAGTCCATAGACTTGCCAGAAGACCTGGCAATATTGTTCAGCCGCCAGTTTGGAAATCGCATAGGGTGAGGCAGGCTGCGGGCACATGGCTTCCTGCTTGGGCAGCGCGGGATTGGACCCGTAGACCGAAGAAGACGACGCAAAGACCACACGGCGCACCCCGGCGGCGCGTGCGGCGTGTAGCACATGGAGCGTGCCATCCACGTTGACGGCGTTCGAGGTGATCGGGTCCTGCACCGACCGCGGTACGGATGGGAGCGCCGCCTGGTGGAGGACATAATCCACGCCCTGCATGGCTGCCAGCACCACATGATAGGCGCGAATGTCGCCCTCAATCAGTTCAATCCGGTCTAGCCAGCGGGCCAGGTTGTGACGCTGACCGGTCGCCAGGTTATCGAGGACGCGTACCGTATGCCCCTCGGCAACCAGTGCTTCCACCAGATTGCTGCCGATGAAGCCCGCGCCGCCCGTAACCAGGTAATGAGCCATAGTCTACATCTACGCCTTCTAGCTAGGTGCTATCAAGCCGCTTTCCAATACGCCGGTCACCCAGGACAAATCGACCTCACGCAAAGCCTGCGGCAGCCCATTGCAAACAGCCAACAGCCACACAATTGCCTGGAGTGTGGCACACTGCCTCCGCTGGCTGCGCTGCAGGCGCGCATCCTGCCGCAGTCTACCAGAAGGGAAAGGTGCGGGCAAGCGGGCAGCGTTCTCCCGCTTGGGCGATTTCTTGGTAACCCGCCCGGCCCCATACAGCCCACGCTGGATGCTTTGGCCTATGCATAATGGCTCGTGCAAATGACGTAGCAAAAATCCTCCCACTTGATCCTTTGTCCAGATCAGCAAGGGTCACCTGTCTGATGCATCTTTTGTCGTCAGGGCGTATCGTGAGGTCAGGGAAAAGAGGTTCCCCTGAAAGGGTTGTGGATGAACGAGATGGCATACAGGAAGCAAGAGGACAGAAGAACAGACATGGCACGCCTGTTCACATACGGACTGACGTATATCCGAATACTGCTTCCTATCATCGCCCTCCTGCTGCTAGTCACGAAGGCGAACGCCCAGGAGGGGCCTGCATCGCCGGGCGGCGCGGCCATTGCGCCTGATCGCCTGCTGGTGCAGTACAAGTCGGATGCGCCGGTCGTGACTGAGGCCGCTTCCATCGACGGCATTTCGGTGAAGGTCGTCGATACATTAGCAGAGATCCGCACCCAAGTCTTACAGGTTCCCCCACAGCGGCTGGGCGAAATCTACGCTCAGTTGCAGCGAGATCCGAATGTCCAGTCTGTGTCCTATGATGTCGTCACCGAGGTGGCGGCCATCCCTGACGACCCCTATTTGGTTGCGGGGATGCAGTGGGCGCCGCAGCAGATTCAAGCGCCCGAAGCGTGGGATCTCTCGACTGGAGAGGACGTGATCATCGCCGTGGTGGATTCGGGTGTCGCCCCTGATCACCCGGATCTGCGCCAACGGCTGATCCCAGGGTACAACCTCTATGATAACAACGACAACACCGCCGACGGCTGTGGGCACGGAACGCACATGGCCGGGATCGTCGCGGCGACCACAAACAACCACGAAGGGGTTGCGGGCATTGCGCACGCCGCGAACATCATGCCGGTCAAGGTGATGAACGATGCATGCAGCGGCAGCTACAGCCGCCTGATTCGGGGCATTATCTATGCGGTGGATCAAGACGCCCGCATCATTGTGATCTCTTCGGGCGCAACGGTAGAGAGCGGCGCACTGCGTGATGCGTTGATCTACGCCCGCAGCCGCGGGGTCTTTATCGCAGCCGCGGCGGGAAACAACTCCGGATCAGCGCTGTTTTACCCGG
>CAZYQJ010000435.1:0-5204 GCA_964649925.1 uncultured Litorilinea sp. | reverse complement strand
CACGTTCCAGAAACCATGGCGCGCATGGGGGGCCTCCAGGAAGAGGTGCGCGCCATCGGCACAGGCTGAGGTTGGAGTGTCTGCTTTACGGATTCCGCCATCATTCACGCTCCCCTGCATAATAGACCCAACTGGCAGACGTGCGGAACTGGATGTAGGTGAACACAAAGAGCACGACAAAGAACAGCCACGACAGGGCGGATGCGTAGCCCATATCGAAGCTGACAAAGGCATTTTGATAGATGTGCAGCGAGATAAACCAGGTGGCGCGCGCCGGGCCGCCGTTAGTGGCGACGAAGGCCGTCTCAAAGGTACGCAGGGCAAAGATGATCCCCAACACCAGGTTGAAGAAGACGGTGGGGGTGATCAGCGGCAGCGTCACGTTCCGAAACTTCGACCACGTGCCCGCGCCGTCGATCTCGGCGGCTTCCAGCAGTTCTTTAGGGACATCCTGCAGCCCGGCCAGAAAGATGATCATGCGCGAGCCGCCCACGCTGCCCCACAGCCCGATGAGCACCAGCGCGGGGATGGCCCAGGTCGTACTCGACAGCCAGCCCGGGCCATCGATGCCAACCTTAGCGAGCAGGTAGTTAACCAGCCCCACATCAGGGTTGAGCATCCAGCGCCAGAGCAGCGCCGCCGCCACCAGCGGGGTCAACGTCGGCAGAAAGTAGAGCGTGCGCCAGACGGTCAGCCCAAAGAGGTTCTGGTTGAGCAGCACCGCGGCCAGCAGCGACCCGATCATCGCCAACGGCACGAGCAGCAGCGCATAGTAGAAGGTGCGCCAGATCGACGGCAAAAACAACTCGTCCTTGGTAAAGGCATAGACGTAGTTCTGCAGCCCGATGAATTCCGGCGGGCGCAGCACATTGTACTTGGTAAAGCTGAGATAGATGGACGCCAGCAGCGGACCGGCGACAAAGACCAGAAAGCCGATGATCCACGGCGAGAGATAGAGCACACCCTCGATCGCTTCACGTCGACGCATGGCGGAGAAACGTCGCCCCTGGCTTTGCCGGGGCAGAGCCGCCTGATTGGATGCGGGTGTTTGAATAGCCATAGTGTCCTTGCCAGGGAAAGAAAGGGGACCGGATCGGTTGTTCCGGCCCCCTCAGCAAACAGTTACCCTTCAAAACCCAACTGCCGCCGGGGATCCCGGAACGTGTTAGGCAGGTTCCTTATCCAACACGGCCTGGCATGCCGTCTGAATCTCTTCAGCGGCCTGATCCGGCGGGGTATCCCCTAGCTCCATCGCATCCAACACAGCCTGATAGGCCTGGTCGAACTCCTCACCGCGGAAGTTGGCGACCACGTAATCAGGCTCGATGCTCTCCATGATCGGGCGCAACTTCTCATAGTCCGGTGCGGCCTCATAGATGCGTTCGTCTGCCCAGACGTCGGCGCGGGCGATTGGGCCTTTCTGCCCTTGCACTAGCCCCTGCACGTTCATCTCCTTGCCCGCGATCCAGGTCAGGAAGGTGAAGGCGGCATCAGTCGCCTGGCTGGAGGTAGTGATGCCAAAGACGTGTTCGTTGAGCATACTGCGCCGCTCGTCCCCGGCATTGACAACTGGGGTGAGCACAAAGCCGATCTCAAAATCGGTGAAGGTGGCGGGATAGATCTGGATACGGAACGGCCAGATATCCACGGCCAACACCGCCTGCGCGCCAAACAACTCCGGCGCATTGACCGCACCGGCGGCAGGTGACGGCGACAACTCGCGCTGCACCAGGTCATAGTCATATTGCAGCGCCTGGACAAACGCCTCCTGATTGTCCAGGAAGGTGGCTTGGGTTCCCTCGGCGTTGGTCGGTTCGATCCCCCACTGGCGCAGATAGGGGCCACCGGCAAAACTGCCGCCGCGGTCGGCGCGGTAATAGCCATAGACGTCCTCGGTCTTGGCCTCCGCAGCCCAATCGGCCAGTTCGGCAAAGGTCATCTCGTCATGCAGTTCGGGCAGCCCCATCTCGGCGATCTTGGTCTTGTTGTAGGCGATCACCGGCACAATCGGCTCGGAGATGAAGGACATCCAGTAGGTCTTGCCCTCATAGGTGTTGGCTTCGACCGCGCCGGGGAAGAAATTGGCTTCGATGTCATAGTCTGCGCCCTCGGCCAGCGGTCGCAAGTCGGTGACGATGCCGTATTGCGTGCCCCAAGCAATGTGCGAGCGGTGGCGCGGGGGGAACCAAACCAGATCACCCAGCGTGCCTGCTGCCGTCAAGGAAAGGATCTTAGGGATGTACTCGGGTGTCCAGCCGGGGACCGTCTCCAGTACCACTTCGATGTTGGGGTTGTTGTCCTTAAAGCCGTCAATGTTTTGATCCAGCCCCGCTTGAATCCAGTCAGACACATCCTGTTTCTGGACCATATGGGCATGGACTTCTACCTTCTCGGCGCTGCCTGCGGGCGCTGCCTCGCCGCCTTCTGTGGCCGGGGCCGCAGAGGGGGCTGCCGGTGTGCCACACGCGGCCAAGAAGGCTGCGCTAAACGTAGTCACTCCCATGCCTGCCAAAAAAGCGCGACGCGATAGGCGGGAGCCGTGTCGCTCACTCATCGTCATTCCTCCTATGAAATTGTACAGTGGACCGGCGCACACCAAACCGAGGGCGGACAGCCGGACGATAACAGTTCGGGAAGTACGTGAACCAGAAGAGCCTTAAAACGGCCAACAGGAGTGGCCCGAGTCTAAGCAAACTCGATAACGAAACAGCTAGGGAGCCGCGTTGATAGGCTTGTGCAAATTGTAACACTGCTCACACCCCCGCGCAACCCATCATTCGGCGGGCGTCTTCAGCAGGAACGCAGCGTGATTTCACCGTCGATGCCGATGGACGCGCCGCCGGACACCGCAACCGACGCGCGATGGACACCCGCTGCATAAAGTGTCCACGGCAACAGCGGCCCAACCATGCCGTTGTCGCAGCAGAGGGATGAGTCCGGGAGTCTAACCCCGGTTCCACCCTCGAATCTAACTTTCGGTTGATGTCACCGTGCGCTGCCCCTGCTACAGTACGCTGGCGCTTGGCCGGTGGCCGCACAGGAGGTCACGCCCGTAGGCAGTGACAGGTGTGTATGGGAGTGTTGTGTTATGAAGCGGAGTCAGTTGTTGCTTTTATTTTTGTGCGGCCTGCTCGCCTATTGGGTGGGCATGGGGTTGATGCCGCTGCTGCCCATCTATGCGGCACAGTTGAGCGCGTCCCCCAGCGTGGTAGGCAACTATCTCTCGTCTGCCTTCCTGACCCTTACCCTGGGAACCGCGGCGACCGGATGGTTGGCCGCCAGGGTGCAGCGCCGCCACCTCCTGGCTGCGACGTGCCTGGCGGCTGCGCCTTCTGCCTGGTTCATGGGCCAAAGCGCCACCATCTGGCAACTGGCCATCAGCACCGGGCTGCTCTGGTTGGTGGCCGGTTCGATCTTGGCCCTCATCTCGATATTGGCTGGACGCAATGCGGGGGCGGATGAGCGGGGCAAGGTCTTTGGCGTGTTGGCGTTGGCCTCTGCCTTCGCCGCTGTGTTTGGCAATCTGGTCACCGGCTTCATTGCCGACCGCTGGGGATACCCCACCCTCTTTGGGGTAATCGCGGGCAACTATCTGCTGCTGAGCGCGCTGGCACTGCGTCTGGAGGACTCACCCGCGCCTACAGAGATCTCCCCGGCTTCCGGTGGGCCGTCGCCTGCAGGCCGCGCAGCGTTCAGCCCCGCGCTGATCCTGATCACGACCGCTAACCTGCTCCTGGGGGCAGCAATGGCGTTCATCACGATGGGCCGTTCGCTGGCGATGGATGCCCAGGGCTTCAGCGCCACCACAATCACCGTGACCGGGGCTGTGGGCGCGCTGGTCGGCATTGTGATGAACCCGCTGCTTGGACGGATCTCGGATCGGGTCAACCGGCGGCTGCTGGTGGCGTTGGCCTATGGCTGTGCAGCCGCGGCCCTGGCCGCAACCGCCGGGGCGCAGTCCGCCGCAGCCTTCACCTTCGCCTCATTGCTGATGACCTTCGCCGGTACGGAACGCGCCGTCGCGCCCGCACTGGTCACCGACCTGGTGCGCCGTGAAGACCTGGACCGCAGTATGGCGTTGTACGACGCGGCGCGCTGGAGCGGCAGCATCGTTGGATTTCTGGCCACAGGGTATGCCATCCAGATGGTCGGCGTCTCTGCGAGCCTGCTGCTCAGTGCGCTGCTGCCTGCCGCCGGGGTGGGGCTGATTGCCTGGGCGCGGTCTCCGCAAGAGACGCGCCTGCTGCCCAGTGACGCGCTGCCTGCGGGCGAGACCCCGGCCTAGCTGGTGGTGCGCTCTGGGCTGTGAGCAATAGATGATAGATCGAACAAAACGACTGACGCGGAGATGACGAGATGGCGAGCAAGTTGGAACAGATAGTCTTAGGCTGGTTGATGGCAGGATTAGTGTTGTTGGCGACGGGGCGCGCCGTAGCCGCTCATACCAGCGACATCTTTTTGCGGGTGGATCGCGCCGCCGCGGGCCGCTGTGAAGTGACCATCTGGACTGCACCCAGCGTGCTACGGACCGGCGAGATCCACGTCATCAGCCAGGTAACCGATTTCAGCGGGACACCCCTGCCCGGCACACTGGTACAGGTGACCGCCACACCGTTCGACGGGCTGCCGGGTTCCCAGACTGTCCTGGCAGGCCCTGCCGACCCGAACAACCAACTGCGCCGCGAAGCCGCTCTGTGGCTGACGACCCCAGGCCGCTACCGCTTTACGGTCACGGTCGTCGAGCCGGACGGCACAAATGGCATGGTCAACTTTGTGGCGGATGTGGTGCAGGTTCCCCCGCTGGTCAAGGGGTTTCTTCTCTTCCAAGTGGGACTAACCGGGCTGGCCGGTCTTTGGTTCGCATGGACGGGCTACCGGATTTGGTTCAAAACTGTGGCAGTGCAGGCTCCGAACCGTGAGCCTGCCCGGAATAACAATACAAACAGAAGGAGAAAAGAACATGTTAGACGCATCTTCACCCCAGCTTTCCTTTGGGGGCGAGCCGCGCTGGTCACTGAGCCCGCAGCGGTATACCCAAGTTCTCTGGATCTACATGGCCATCGTCTTCGGCCATTGGGTGGAGCATTTGGCACAGATCTACCAGATCTATGCAATGGGCTGGATGCCTGCCAAAGCCGGAGGGTTCTTGGGCTACCTTTTTCCAACCATCAATTCATCCGAAGTGCTGCACTTCACCTATAACT
>CAZYQJ010000434.1:0-5214 GCA_964649925.1 uncultured Litorilinea sp. | reverse complement strand
GATCTTGGCGACGACGGACGCGCCTTCCACCACGGGCTGGCCTACATTGACCGAATCGCCATCGGCAACCAGCAGCACATCGCTCAGGGTGATTGTATCACCGACGTTGCCGTCCAGCTTTTCGACTTCCAACACATCCCCGGCAGCAACGCGGTATTGTTTGCCCCCGGTCCGAATCACTGCATACATTGCTCACTCCCTTTCTGAGCCGCGTTCAGGTGTAATTGACCCAATCCTGAAACTTCGTCGAGCGGCTTTGCACCATCTTGGGACACCGGTGCAATTCCTAATTCAGTGTGGCGGCCTGCTTTGGCCTGTCTGCGACATCGCCGGATTTCTAACTGTTAAGCCTGGATCGCGGCCTAAGCCACAAAGAAATATTATAGACGAATAGGGGGCTGCCGTCAAATAGCGGGCACGGATTCTTGTTTGCGAACCACGGCTGCAAACCCTGGCAGTAGGTGGCGCGCCGATTGTACAAAAGGCTACGCGCGGGGTTACGCCTTTTCAGGTATGCTGCCCCCATAGTATAACCTACTGAACGATAGGTCAGTTCTTGCTTGTGCTGAGGAACCAAGTGATGCAGCCAAATGACGAGTTGAGCGGAGCCACCCGGCGCGTCCTTGAGGTGGCAGAGCGGCTGTTTATGGAACGGGGCTATGCGGCCGTGACCTTACGCGATGTCGCGGACGCGCTGGGGATGCGCCAGGCATCTCTGTACTACCATTTTCCCGAAGGCAAGGAGCAACTCTATCAAGCGGTGATGGAACGCGTCTTTGCGCGCCATTGTGCCGGGATGTCGGCTGCAATACAGGCTGCCCGGCCGCGGCTGCGCGACCAACTCCAGGCTGTGGCCGACTGGTTTGGCACGCAAGGGGCGATCAACTTTCTGGGCATGATGTATGCGGACTTGCCCGCACTCAGCCCTGCTGGCGCGCAACGCGTTTCACAGTCCGCTTTTGGGGCCATGTTCGGCCCGCTGCACACGATCTTTGCGGACGCACAGGCGCGAGGGGAGGCGCGCCCGCACCACCCGGATTTGATGGCAGGATTCTACATCGCGCTGTTGGACGGGATTACGTTCAGCCTGACGCAGCAGAACCACCTGCCGCGCGAAGTCCTGACGCGCGAGGCGGTCGCGTTGATGCTGCACGGCCTCAGCACCCATCCTGAACCAACACAGTCGCAGCCTCCTGTATCTACCGATCCGGCGAGGTAACTATGGCCCTTTACCTGGCGATCAAGGAAATTCTCCATCACCGTATGCGCTATCTGCTGATCAGCCTGATCGTCGCGCTGATCACTACACTGGTATTGTTTATCGCCGCACTGTCCGAGGGGTTGGCGTCCGGGAACCGGGAATATATAGAAAAGCTCGACGCCGAACTGTTGGTCTATCAGAAGGACGTCAATCTTGCGGTCTCGGCCAGCCGGTTGGGGCGCAGCAAGATGAACCAGATTCGCCGCGTGGACGGGGTGGCCGCGGTGGGGCAGATCGCCACCAGCACCACCACGATTGTGACGGGTGAGGAAAGCGAAGGCATCGACGTGTCGCTGATCGGGGTGGAGCCGGGCGCGCCGGGCGAGCCGCCTGCCTTTGAAGGGCAGCAGTTGGGGCGCAGCCGCGCCAATGAAGCCATCATCGACCAGCGCGTCGTAGACCGGACGGGGCTGAAGGTGGGCGATACCCTGGTAATTAAGTCCATCCAGGGGACTGAAGAGGAGTTCTATGAACTGGCTGTGGTCGGTGTGAGCGATGGCCGCGGTTTCTTTTTGCAGCCCACGGTCTTTGTCCCCTACATCACCTGGGACCGGGTGCGGCCCAAGGCGGGCAATGGCGACACCAACAGCGGGGCCGAGTTTATCTCCAACCTGGTCGCCGTCAAGCTGCAGAACCCGCGCGATTGGAAGGCAATGGCGGCGCGCCTGGAACAAGCGGTGCGCGGTATTGAGGCTGTTGACCGCAGGACAGCCTATGAGGCCACGCCGGGGTACGCCGAGCAGAAAAGCACACTGGACACCCAGCGATATTTCACGTTCTTTATCGGCATCCTGGTCATTGGCGGCTTCTTCCAGATTCAAACGCTGCAAAAGGTGGCGCAGATCGGGATGCTCAAGGCCATCGGCGCGTCGACGCGGACGATTGCACTGGCGTCTCTGCTTCAGATCGTGCTGCTCAATGCGTTTGGTGTGACCATCGGCTTGGTGGGGTCGCTGCTGCTGTCACTGACATTCCCGCCCACGCTGCCCGTGATCTTTACGGGAGATGCCGTATTGTCGGCAGTGGCCGCGCTGCTGCTCATCGGCCCTTTGGGCGGCCTGGTTTCGGTCTGGATACTGCTGCGTGTGGAACCGCTGACTGCATTGGGGTTGGCCCAATAGGAGAACGGCTGTGACAGTGGCGTTGCAGGCAACCAACGTGACCAAGGTCTATGGCGATGGGACCAACCGAGTCGTCGCGGTCGATGATGTCAGCCTCAGCATCCATTCGGGTGAGTTTGTGGCGTTGGTGGGGCCCAGTGGGTCGGGCAAGACCAGTCTGCTGGCAATGCTGGCCGGGCTGCTGCACCCGACTTCTGGCGAGGTGCAGATCGCGGGGCACAACCTGAGTACCATGAGCGAAGGAGAGCGAACGCGCTTCCGCGGAGAGGCGATTGGCTTCTCGTTCCAGGCCAATAACCTGGTTCCCTATCTCAATGCGCTGGAAAATGTTCAGTTGATGCTGCGCCTGAACAATGCGCTTAACGGGGACGGCAAGCAGCGCGCCAAGGAGTTGTTGACGCGCTTGGGGCTGGGCGATCGGCTGGGCAACTATCCCGGCCAGCTATCGGGCGGGCAGCAGCAGCGCGTGGCCATCGCACGCGCCCTGATCCACCAGCCGAGCGTCGTCCTGGCCGACGAGCCAACCGCCAGCCTGGACACGGAGCGCGCCTATCAGGTGGTGGAGACCTTTGCCGACCTGATCCACGAACAGCAGCGGGCCGGGATCATGGTGACCCATGACCTGCGCATGTGCAAGTTTGTCGACCGCGTCATCCAGATGCAGGATGGCAAGGTGAGCCGGGTGTATGAAGCGCGCGATGAGATCGACGCGCTGGCGAACGGGCAGTTCGGCCACTAGACAGATCAGCCGCTAGACAAATTCGTCACCGGCGCGTTCGCTGATCGTCCGCCCTGTTTGGGGCCGGGGTGCGGTGTCACGCTGGCGGCGTCTCCGTCTGCGCCGCGGCGGCTGTGCGCCCTCGATCGACTGCTGGGTAACGACGGGGTAGGCCGAGAAGATCGCCACGTCCTCGGCGCGGTCACTCAGGTATAGACGGTCACGACGCAGGGTGCGCGCATAACGGTCAAGCCCCAGCGCGCCGACGACTTCGTCGGGGCGGCCTGTTGCGCCTTCCCGCTGCTGCACGCGCAGGAAGATACGGTGTTCCTCTGTGTCAAGCGTATACCCCATGTAGCGCAACTCAAAGACCAGGGGTCGCAGGTTGTACTGATAGCGCGCCCCTTTGCGCTCGCGCTCGCGCCAGATTGTGGTCTCGTTCAGGAAGGCAGCGATACGCTGCTCTAGTTCAGCCCCCTCCAACTCGTCGGGCGCGGCATAGATCAGGATGCTGTAGTCCGCACCGATGAGCAGACGCTGCAAGGCATTGGCCTTGAGTGGGACTTCCTGCGCGCTGTGCAGGGTGACGCCGGGCGGCAGTTTGGCCGCGATGCGCTGCTGCAACTCGTCCAGCGGGACGGGCGGGCTGAGCGTGATGTCCAGCGGTTCGGCGCTGCCGGTAAAGCCGACTCCCAGGGGCGAGGCGAACTGCATATGTGGCTGCGGGTTAAAGCCCTGTTTGTAGAGCAAGGGCAGGTCGGCCCGGCGCAGCGTGCGCTCCCAGAGACGAAACTCGTCCTGGTGCGAGATAAACTTGACGGCTTCGCCTTTGGCATAGATCAGGCGCACACGCTGGCGCGGGGCCATGTCGGCTGCATGATCGGTCATGGCATCAGCCTCCCGTCTCCTGCAACTGTTCGGCATCCACGCGCTGCGCCACCGTTCCAAAGCGGCGCTGCGGCACGCGCTGGCCGAACTGGCCCGTCAAGTCGGGCGACATCGTGTCGTTGAAGTAGAGCGGGATGGGCGTCACGTCGACCGGCTGGCGTTGCTTGCCGCGGCCCAGGCTGGGGCAGCCCCAAGCGTCGTCAGGCGCGGCGCGGCGCTGCTCCTTGAACTGGCCCAGGATGCCGCAGCTAAAGCAGTGTTCGCGGCAGTCATCCACCACGCCTCCCTGATAGGTATGCACATACTCGGCGACAAGGAATTCCTTCTTGAGACCCGCGGAGATGTGATCCCAGGGCAGCACTTCGTCCACGCTGCGTTCGCGCCGCGCATACCAGTCCATGTCCAGCCCCAACTCGGCAAAGGCTTGCTGCCAGGCGGCAAAGTTGAACCACTCGCCCCACCCTTCGAGTTTGGCCCCCAGTTCCCAAGCACGCTGAATCACGTCGCTCAAGCGGCGGTCGCCGCGCGTGAGAAAGGCTTCGACCAGGGTTTCATCCGGGTTGTTCCATGAGAAGTAGATCCCCGGCCCGCGCAGTTCCCGTTGGAGCAGTTCGATCTGCGACCGGATCACGTCCTCGGCTTCCATCGGAACCCACTGGAAGGGAGTGTGCGGCTTGGGCACAAGCGTGCTGACGCCGATCCGTACGTTCGCCTTTTTGCCCAGGACGCGGCGTCCCACGGCCAACACTTGCTTGGCCAGGTCGGCGATGGCCTGCACATCCTCCAGCGTCTGGGTGGGATGGCCGATCATGAAGTACATTTTGATCGTCGTCCACCCGCGCTTATAGACTTCCTCGGCGGTTCGGAGCAGGTCTTCTGAGGCGATGGGCTTGTTGATGACATCGCGCAGCCGGTCGGTGGCGGCTTCGGGCGCAAAGGTAAAGCCGGATCGCCGCCGCCCTTTTTCAAGCATGTCCATCAGGTCGACGCTAAAGCTCTCGATGCGCAGGCTGGGCAGGCCGATGCTGAGCTTTTTGGCCCCATGTTTTTCAATCGTGCGGCGCACCAGTTCTTCGACATAGGTGTAGTCCGAACTGCTGAGGCTGAGAAAGCTGACTTCCTCAAAACCACAGTGTTCGATCATCTCATCCACGGCTTGAAGCACCTCTTCCACTGGACGCTCACGCACGGGACGGAAGATCATACCGGCCTGGCAGAAGCGGCAG
>CAZYQJ010000433.1:0-5215 GCA_964649925.1 uncultured Litorilinea sp. | reverse complement strand
ATCCCCCTGTGCCCGTCGCCGGGGCTGGTCTTGGCAAAGACGGTGAAATAGCTGGCAACCGGGCCATCGGTGATCCAGGTCTTCGCTCCGTTGAGGATGTATTTGTTGCCCTGTTTTTGCGCGGTGGTCTTGATGGCAGCTACGTCCGAACCGGTATCTGGCTCGGTCATACAGTAGGAGATGACCTGACCGTCTTCTGTAAGCCGTGGAAAGTAGCGTTCCTTGAGGGCATCGCTTCCGGCAATGAGCAGGGGCAGTACAGCCAGTTGGTTGAGCATGAGCGCGGTTTGGATGCCGGAGCATCCATAGGCCAACTCTTCGCCCACAATACACTCTTCCAGCACGCTGGCGCCCGCGCCGCCATATTCTTCGGGGATATTGAGGTTGACCAGACCGACTTCACGCGCTTTGTGGAAGACGTCCCAGGGCCATTCTCCGCTCTGATCGTAGTGTTCGGCGCGCGGGATGATCTCTTTACGCGCAAAATCGCGAGCGAGGTTCTGGAGCATTTGCAGGTCGTCGGATAGATCGAACTGCAAGCCCGACGGGGTGGTATCCGCCACGTTCAGCATAGGTTCTCATCCTTTGTCGGAAACAATGGGGTTATTGTGTGACGCTTACACCGGCTGCGGTGTGGTTCGATTGAACATGTAGGGGATTCTGGTATTGTTGTCAGCGGGTTTATAATATATGGGATCTGTCATTTTCGTCATTGGTCTTACTTACTGGAAGGCCCGCCGGGCAGGCAAAACGGAGACCTCAATGCCCACCACCTCCTACCTCTATCGTGAGATTCAGGAACAGCCGGTTGTGCTGAGCCGTCTGCTCGATTTGGAACAGCCGAACATCCGGCAGTTGGTTCAAACGATCCGCAAACAGGATATTGCGTATGTATTAGTGGCGGCACGCGGCACGAGCGACAATGCAGGCCGCTACGCTAATTATCTGTTTGGTGCGTTCAATGGTCTGCCGGTTGCGCTGGCTGCGCCCAGCCTGTATACCATTTACCAGCGTCCCCCGCGGCTGCGGAACGCCCTGGTGGTGGGGATCAGCCAGAGTGGCAAAAGCCCGGATATTGTCTCTGTCTTGACTGATGCCAAACGTCAGGGCGCGCTCACCGCGGCCATTACCAATGACGGTGGGTCGGATCTGGCCCAACAGGCAGATTTCGTGATCCAACTTCACGCCGGGCAGGAACGGTCTGTCGCCGCCACCAAGACCTACAGTGCTGAACTCATGGCCATTGCGTTGATCGGGGCAAACCTGGCTGACGACCCCCAGTTGCTCAACGGTCTGGCTGAAGTGCCCGACGCTGTGGCGCGCGTATTGGATGTGGGGCCCACGGTCGCCGAACTGGCGCAGCGTTACCGTGATATGGCCGCCTGTGTGGTTGTTGGGCGCGGCTATAACTATGCCACCGCCTATGAGTTGGCGTTGAAACTTAAAGAAATCACCTACACGCTGGCGGAACCATACAGCAGCGCCGATTTTCTGCACGGCCCGCTGGCGTTGATCGAGGACGGATTCCCGGCGATTGTGTTGGCCCCAAGCGGGATCATGCTTCCGGAACTGCAGCGGTTCATCGCCCTGTTGGCTGAACGCGAGGCGGAACCGATTGTCATCAGCGACGACCCGTCCACGCTGGCGATGGGGCGCATCCAAGTGCCGCTGCTCGGCACGGTGCCCGAGTGGCTCTCGCCGATTACTGCCATTGTGCCGGGGCAACTGCTTGCTTTATATCTGGCGGCAGTGCGCGATTATGACCCCGACCACCCACGCGGCCTGCGTAAGGTGACCGAGACACGCTGACGCGGCTAGGGGGCAAGCTTGACCACCCGCGCCTGGGTGAGTTTAATCAATGCCTGCACGCCCAATTCTACATTAGCGCCACGCTGACCCGCGCTCACGGCAATCGTGTCGTAGGCAAGTGCCTGATCTGACAGCAGAATCTGAAACCCCTTGTTGATCAATGCCAGCGGACTGATACCGCCGGTCTGAAGCCCGGTCAAGCTCTCGGCTTGGGCGTGGCTTGCCATTTTGACCTTCTTTAGCCCGGCGGCTTTCGCCAGTGCCTTGAGGTCTAGCGTATCCGGGCCGGGGATGACGACCAGGAGCGGCTTGCGGTTGGGTTCGTCCGGCAGGGCAACCAATGTCTTGAAGACGCGTTCCGGCGGCAGGCCAATGGCGGATGCCACTTCGACCGCCGAATGGACGCCCGCGTCATAGTCATAGCGGTGAAGGGTGTAGGCTGTGCGTTTGGCGTCGAGCAGACGGGTGACGTTGTTCTTGAACTCCATATGCCATTCAATCCATGGTTGGCGTGGCAAGACGCCGGTCTTCCCGCTTGGGGGGCGGCGACTGCCGCGACGTTGCTGCTGGTTCTATCGAGTTGGTTGGCCGGGTGGCTGCGAAAACGCCGCCGCGGCCAGGCGATCCTCACGGCGTTGCGCGCCAGCAGCCGTGGTCAGGTCGAGTTTCATCGCGGCCCCGGCGCGTCGGGCTTTGTGGCGGCGGTGACGCCGCCGCCTGATCCCTTCCGCAAGTTTAGTGTGAGTTTCCGCGCCATGTCTATTTTGGACCCGGTTGATTGTCTGCGCCGTCTCAGCGGCGCGCCGTCCAGCCGGATTCATATTTGGGCGATCCTGCGCAGCCCGCCCGAAGCCGAGTTGGTCTGGGAGCGGAGGCAGATTCCGTCACGGGCGTTGGGCCGCGGCCCTGGGCGGATGTTATGGGAGATCCACCGGCTGGATGTGGGCCGGGCGGAATACGCCACGCGCGGGCTGAACACCGCCGCGCTGCGCCATATTTTCATGGATATGTACACCCGCTTTAGCCCGGCATTGCAGCGTGTGATCATCCAGCGTGAAGGTGCGCCGCAGTTCGAAGTCGTGATCGCTGGTCACGCGCTGGATGCGCACGAGGTGTCGGCCCTGCTGACGACGATTTGCGCTGCAGGGCGCGCCACGCAGATCAGGTAAGCGGCGCAGGGGAAGGCGGATCAAAAAACGGGGCACAGCTTAAGCTGTGCCCCATCCTATTTCATGGTCGTGAACGGGCTACTGCGAAGCCACCCCGGACGGGAAGTAGACGTTGATCGCAGTCTGGGTGGACTGTACGACAGGCAGCATGGTTTCGACCATGCTGGTGATCTCGCCCATGTTGAGGCCGGAATCGGCCAAGGTGTTCCACAGGCCCATCTGCTCGCCCAGCGTGAGGAGATGGGTGATTTCGCCATCGGCCCAGCCGATGTAGGGCAGGGCGCGACCATTGATGCTCAGGTGGATGCCCTCAGCGTCGGTCTGGAGCGAAATTTCGGTGATCCCGGCATTCATCAAGTTGGCAACCATGGCCGGTTGAAGACGTGCTGCCTGGAAGGGAACGCCGGTGAGGTTGCTCCATTCGGCGTCGGATAGGTCGCCCACGCGCCATCCCCCGTCGGTGTCATAGTAGACGGGCAATTTAATGGTGGGCGGCGTATCGCCCACGGTGGCGAGAAAATCTTCCTGTGCTGCTCGTGCAGCCATCGCTGCTTCGCCGCCTTCGACATAGGTGGGAATCGGTTCAGCACCCTGGGCCAGCGGGAAGCGCACGATCACGCCGATGCCCAGGTTGGTCAGGAGCGGGAGGAACTTTTCCAAGACCGGGACGCCTGCGCCCAATTGGCTGACCAGTTGGCCTGTGCCGGTCAGAATTTCGCCATTCCACTTGAGTGAGGGGATGGGCTGCCCATTAACCAACAGCAGCAACCCGGTGGGGGTGTTGTCAATCTGGATGTGCTGGATGTTGCTCTCGGTGAGGAAGGTCACGGTTTCGGCCGGTACAACCAGCGAATCCAACATGCCGGGTGCAAAGGTCTGGCCTAGCTGACTTAACGGTACGTTGCCGACACTGGGATTGCCCGCGGCGTCGATGTCGATTACCAGCGCCGGTAGATCGACCACCAGGTCTTGCTCGCCCGATTGCGCGGCAGTCTGTCCGCCCATCGCGCGCGGGGCGCACCCGGCGAGGACCAGCACGGCGACCGCAAGGCCGGTAAGCCAGAGCGACAGTCGCTGCTTCTGCATAGAGGATCCTCCTGATGAGTGATGTTGATGAAGATGATGACCCATGAACAGGCCGGAATAGCTCGCCGTGGCGTGGGGTTCACGAACAGCAAAGCGGATGACACGCTGCAAATAAACCAGGCTAAACACTCTTCAGTTGGCTGATCGTCCCATGTCCGGCTGTGCGCTGTCCACCACTAGATCAATGACAGGGGGCATCCGTGGGTGTTTCCGCCGACATGAAGTAGACTTAGCTAGGTTGCATTGTACACACGCCGCAAACGCATGTCAACTGCGGTACAAGCGGCTTTGAGATGGGCACACGCCCATCCCGCCCTGGATGTCTCTCTGGAAAAAGCGGGCGTGACCGGGCAGATGGGCCGCAGCGCAGCTTGCGCTATCCCGCTTAGACAACTTGCATTGATCAGCAGTATTGACTTGGGAGCAAAAATTGCTTATGACTTCTGCAGATTCTCCACACGCAGCACCGGACGCGCGCGGCTCGCGTTGGTTTCGTGGGGCAACCACCCACCTGCAAGAACTAGACCTGGTGTTGCTCCTCACCGTGGATCTCAAACGCTATCTGGTCACGTTGCGCCCAGGCCAGGAGCTTCACACGCATTTAGGGATCTATCCGCACAACGCTATCATTGGGCAGCCGTGGGGGGGAACGGTGCACAGCACGATGGACCAACCTGCGCTGCTGCTGGAACCATCACTGACTGACCTGATGACGCGGCTAAAGCGCGGCACGCAGATCATCTATCCCAAAGATGCGGCCTATCTGGTCTACCGGCTCAACTTGCGTGCGGGATCGACAGTGATTGAGGCGGGCACGGGGAGCGGCGGGCTGACGATGGCGTTGGCCTGGGCGGTCGCACCCACAGGCCGGGTCTACACCTATGAGGCGCGCTCCGACACCTATCACCTGGCGCGGCGCAACCTGGAACGGGTAGGGCTGCTGCCGTTTGTAGAGACCTATGAGGGCAGTATTGAGGAGGGTTTCCGGCAGCAGGGGGTCGATGCGCTTTTTTTGGATGTGCGTCACCCGCAGCGCTATCTGGCGCATGTCAACGCTGCACTCAAGCCGGGCGGCTTTTTTGCGGGGCTGATGCCCACCACCAACCAGGTGAGCGACCTGCTTGCCGGGTTGGATGAGTTTGGCTTTACCG
>CAZYQJ010000432.1:0-5216 GCA_964649925.1 uncultured Litorilinea sp. | reverse complement strand
GTCGCCCGGCATCACCATCTCCACGCCGTCCGGCAGGGTGATCGACCCGGTGATGTCCATCGTGCGCATGTAAAACTGCGGCCGATACCCCGGGAAAAACGGCGTGTGCCGCCCCCCCTCCTCCTTCTTGAGCACGTAGACCTCGGCCATGAACTCGGTGTGCGGCGTGATGCTGCCCGGCTTGGCCAACACCTGCCCCCGCTCCACCTCCTCACGCCCGATGCCGCGCAGCAGACAGCCGACGTTGTCCCCCGCCTGCCCCTCGTCCAGCAGCTTGCGGAACATCTCCACGCCCGTCACCACCGTGCGCCGCGTCGGGTGGATGCCCACGATCTCCACCTCTTCCATCGGGTGGATCACGCCGCGCTCGATGCGCCCCGTCACCACCGTGCCCCGCCCTTTGATGCTGAACACATCCTCAATCGGCATCAAGAAAGGCTTGTCCACCTCCCGCACCGGCGTGGGGATGTACGAGTCCACCGCCCGCATCAACTCCCAAATCGGCGCATACTCCGGCGCATCCGGGTCGGTGCTGCTTGACTCCAGCGCCGCCAAGGCTGACCCGCGGATGATGGGGATGTCGTCGCCCGGAAACCCGTAGCTGTCCAGCAACTCGCGCAACTCCATCTCGACGAGTTCCAACAACTCCTCGTCGTCCATCATGTCGACCTTGTTCAAAAAGACGACCATCGCCGGCACCTCCACCTGGTGGGCCAGCAAGATGTGCTCGCGCGTCTGCGGCATCGGCCCATCCGGTGCGGCCACGACCAAGATCGCCCCGTCCATCTGCGCCGCCCCGGTGATCATGTTCTTGATGTAGTCGGCGTGCCCCGGACAGTCCACATGCGCATAGTGGCGCGTCTCGGTCTCATACTCGACATGCGAAATCGCAATCGTGATGCCGCGCTGCTTCTCCTCGGGAGCGTTGTCGATCTGGTCAAAACGACGCGTGTCCGCCCACCCCTTCAGCGACAGCACCTTGGTGATCGCTGCTGTCAAGGTCGTCTTGCCGTGGTCGATGTGCCCGATCGTCCCCACGTTGACGTGCGTCTTGGTCCGCTCAAATACTGCCTTGGACATTCGTGTCTACTCCTTCATTGCAAGAAGCAAATTCTGTAGCTTGCACCATCCCTCATGGCGCAACTGCACCGCCGGAACCGATCACGGCGGTGCAGATGTCTAACAAGTTCGATTTGCAGGCAGCCACAAATGAATGGATACTGCAAACCGAAGTAGTATAGACGACTGCTGGACTAGATCGCAAATTTTCATCTGTCCAGCGTTCACATAAGTTCGTCAGGTTGTTAGGCAACCCCGCCCCTGATCACCCGCTCCGCAATCGATTGTGAAACGGGTGCATAGCGGTCGAACTCCATTGTGAACGTACCCCGGCCACTGGTCGCGGAACGCAGGTCAGTGGCATAGCCAAACATCTCGCTCAACGGCACCGAGGCGCGAACCGCCTGAATACCGCCGCTGCGCGGCTCCATCCCGTGAATCTCACCCCGGCGGCTCGAAATGTCGCCCACGACATCGCCCACGTACTCCTCCGGCACGACCGTCTCGACCTTCATGATCGGCTCCAGCAGGATCGGGGCCGCTTTTTGCACGCCATCCTTGAAGGCCATGCTGCCCGCGATCTTGAAGGCCATCTCGCTCGAATCTACCTCATGGTAGCTGCCATCGACCAACGCTACCTTGACGTCGACCACAGGATAACCGGCTAGGACGCCGCTGTCCATTGCCTCGGCCACCCCCTTCTGCACGGCAGGGATATACTCTCTGGGCACAACGCCGCCGACGATCCGGTCTTCAAAGACAAAACCGCCCCCCGGTTCGTTCGGCTCCATCTCCAGCCAGACATGGCCATATTGGCCGCGGCCTCCGGACTGGCGCACAAACCGCCCTTCGATCCGCACCGGGCGTGTGATGGTCTCCCGGTAGGCAACTTGTGGGCGTCCGACGTTACACTGCACGCGGAACTCACGCTTGAGCCGGTCGACAATGATGTCCAGGTGCAACTCGCCCATCCCGGAGATAACCGTCTGACCGGTCTGATCATCATAGGCGACGCGGAAGGTGGGGTCTTCTTCGGCCAGCTTCAGCAAGGCCTCGGTCAACTTGTCCTGATCAGCCTTCGACTTCGGCTCCACCGCCACCTTGATCCCCGGTTCCGGGAACTCACTCGTCTCCAACAGGATCGGCTTATCGGCGTCGCAGAGCGTTTCGCCAGTAAAGCTCTGCTTCAGGCCGACGATGGCGCAGATATCGCCTGCATCACACAGCTTGATCTCCTCGCGCTTGTCGGCATACATCTGCAGCAACCGCCCGACGCGCTCGCGCCGATCCCGGTTGACGTTGTAGGCCATGCTGCCCGCCGACAACTGGCCCGAATAGACACGCACATAGGCCAGCCGCCCAATAAACGGGTCGGTCACGATCTTAAAGACCAACGCTGAGAACGGCTCATTGGCATCCGGCTTGCGCTCGATGGCTTCGCCTGTGCGCGGGTCTATACCCTGCACAGCAGGGATATCGACGGGGCTAGGCAGGTAGCGCACCACGGCATCCAACAAAGGCTGCACACCTTTGTTGCGCAGCGAGCTACCGCACAGCACCGGCACGATCTCGTTGTGGATCACCGCCCGGCGCAGCGCAGCAAAAAGCTCCTCTTGCGTCAGTTCCTCGCCGTCCAAGAACTTCACCGTCAGTTCGTCGTCGGTTTCGGCGATGCGCTCGATCATCTGCTCCCGCGCCTGTTCGGCAGCTTCTACCATATCAGCCGGAATATCCTGCACCTCCGGCGCAGCACCCAGGGCATCGCTGAAGATCAGAGCCTTCATCATAAAGAGATCGATCACCCCGCGGAAGCCCTCTTCGCGGCCAACAGGCAGTTGCAGCGGAAGGGGTGTAGCGCCCAGACGGTCGATGATCATTTGGCAGGTGCGCTCAAAGTTGGCGCCCACGCGGTCCATCTTATTGATAAAACAGATGCGCGGCACTTGATAGCGATCCGCTTGCCGCCAAACCGTTTCCGACTGCGGTTCGACACCGGCCACCCCGTCAAAGACCACCACGCCGCCATCCAAGACGCGCAGGCTGCGCTGCACCTCAGCGGTAAAGTCGATGTGACCGGGGGTGTCGATGACGTTGATCTGGCATTCCTCGCCGGTAATGCGGTCTTTCCACGACGTCGTGATGGCTGCAGCGGTAATCGTAATGCCGCGCTCGCGCTCCTGGACCATCCAGTCGGTCACAGCCGTACCTTCATGGGTCTCGCCCATGCGATGAATCCGCCCCGAATAGAACAGGATGCGTTCGGTCGTCGTCGTTTTACCGGCATCAATATGCGCGATGATACCGATATTGCGCGTACGTTCAATCGGAAAATCAATACTCATAAAAGGCTTCCCGTTTTTGAGCAAAATCGTGCGGCGCCGAAAGCCCCACAAAGAATGCCCCAAGCATCGACGAGCAGGAGATGTCTACCGTAGACACCCGCCCACCACGCCAATCGCGAGATGATTACCTTGTGGCAAGGGCGCCGCACTGGTCAAAAGACTTAACGTCTATTCGGTTACGCTTGAAAGTAGCGACTGTCCTACAGGTGTCCCATCCGCCCTGTCAATGCCTGGTGAGGGGGAAGGTGGACGAACCCGGTCAGTGAATCCCTAAGAACGCCAATCCTAGTAGCGGAAATGGGCAAAAGCCTGGTTGGCTTCGGCCATGCGATGCGTGTCCTCACGCTTCTTGACGGTGGCCCCTTCATTGCGGGACGCGTCCATCAACTCCGCTGCTAAGCGGGCCGACATATCGCGACCGCCACGTCGCCGGGCACTGTCAATCAGCCAGCGCATCGCCAACGCCTGGCGGCGGTTGGCGCTAATCTCTACCGGGATTTGATAGGTCGCACCCCCAACGCGGCGCGGCTTCACTTCCACCAGCGGTGTCGCATTCTTCAGCGCTTCCTCAAATACCTCCATCGCCGGGCGATTGGTTCGCTCCGCGATGGAGTCCAGTGCGTCGTACACCACACGCGTGGCCAAGCTCTTCTTGCCGCGCTCCATCATGTTGTTGATAAACTTGGCCACCACGGTGCTGTTATACCGCGGGTCCGGCGTTACCGACCGGATCTCAGCTCGCTTGCGTCGCATGCTTTCTCTCTTTTACCCTTCTGACTTACTGAGGCCGCTTGGCGCCATACTTGCTGCGGCCCCGCTTGCGCCGATCCACACCTGTGCTGTCCAATGCACCACGCACGATGTGATAGCGCACACCGGGCAAGTCGCGTACGCGCCCGCCGCGCACCAACACCACGCTATGCTCCTGGAGGTTGTGGCCCTCACCAGGAATATAGGCGGTCACTTCCATCCCATTCGACAACCGGACACGCGCCACCTTACGCAGCGCTGAATTCGGCTTCTTGGGGGTGGTGGTGCGCACTTGCGTACAGACCCCACGCTTCTGAGGGTTGCCCTTCTTCATGCGTCGTGTGCGGCCTGTCAGCGTGTTCTGGGTGAAACGCAGCGCTGGCGCTTTTTCTTTCTTGCCCGTACTCTTGCGGCCCTTGCGGACCAACTGATTGATTGTCGGCAACAGATTCCTCCCTTGCTATCGCCGATCTGCTCGGTTCGCCAGAACAGCACGCCAATCCCGCGCCCAGGCCAATCCCAGCAGACTACCGTAGCGTTCGATTCAATAGATGCCTATACGATATACAGATAAAAAGTCAATTCAAGATCAACAGTTGACTGTTCAACCATTTCCCGTAGCCAGGCCCCTCACCCCATGAAAGCAGGCAGGAGACCCAGGAGTGGGTGGTATTACCCACGATCAGTAAGTGTACCACAATGCATGATCACTGGTCAAATTCAGACACAGCTCTATGTAATCTGCATCATCCACACGGCCTTGTCTGTTGTCTACGCTGCATTGTCTGGCGGGCCGCACAAATAAAGAAACCCGGCTGTTGCACCGGGTTTCTCGCCTAGGTTGACCTGAGTTCAAAGCTAAACTGAGGGTTACATGCCGCCGATAGTGACCGAAATCGAGCCCGTGTCAGTCTGCACATCCGCCGCCACACCGAAGCTCGGATCGGCGAGCGCAGCGTTGATCTGTGCACTGATTGGGTCCAGCGTTGCGCCAGTCACGCTCATGTTCCCGACGCCTGCTTGATCCAGATTCACCACGACGTGGTTGTCCTCCACGCCAATCGT
>CAZYQJ010000431.1:0-5217 GCA_964649925.1 uncultured Litorilinea sp. | reverse complement strand
CGCCAGATAGGCGGCGACAGCCTGCACGAGCGCCCGGCCAATCCCCGGCCCCTGGGGGTCGGCGCGCACATAGAGCATCCCTACTTCGCCAATCCCCTCGCCCGCCACAGAGGGGCTGCCGTAGGCAAGACCCACGACCTCACCTGCGGCATTCTCAGCCACATAGACGCAGCAGTGGGGGTCTTTCCCGCCGTCGATCCCGCGCAGCGTTTCTTCCCAGGAGCGCGCCGAAGCCTCGTAGGTCCATTCCTTGCGGCGTTTCTCCAGGGCTTCCTCTGGCATGACCCCCTGGTTCGCCTGCATAAAGGTATCCACGATGACATGGGCCATCGCCAACGCATCGTCCACGCCTGCCTGCCGGATGATCATAGCGGTCTCTCCTGGCGCATAAACAATATGACCGGCACTTGCGAAGTGCCGGTCACGTAGGATGCTAGCTTCTCAGTTTACCGCCAGTGGCCTTTTCCACACCGGCCACGATGCGGTTGCGCAGGGCGGTGACTTCCTTCTCCGCCAGGCTGCGCTCAGGGCTTTGGTAGGTCAGCCGGTAGGCCAGCGACTTGCGCCCCGCGGCCAGCGGTTCACCGCGATAGACGTCAAACAGTTCTACCGCCACCAGGCGGCTGTCCCCCGCGGCGCGGATAGCATCCTCCACGGCGCGGGCCGTGATGCCCTCATCCACCTCAAAGGCCAGGTCTTCCACCACGGGCGGATAGTTAGAGATGGGCTGCATCGGGTCTACACTCCACGCCGGTTTGATCAGCGCATCGGTCAGCAGGTCGGCGATGCAGATGCGGACAGACGGCAGCCCGAAGTCGGCGCGCACCTGGGGGTGCAGTTCCCCCAGCATCCCCGCGGGCTTGCCCTCGACGATCACCTCGGCGCAGCGCGGGCCAAAGGTCTCGGTGTCGGGCCGGGCCACAAACTCGACGTCCTGCATCTTAAAGCCCAGCCGCTCCAGCAGCGTCTCCACCACCCCTTTCACGTCAAAGAAATCCATCTCATCGCCCTCGCCGTTGGGGTGGTAGAAATCCGCGGGATGACGCGGCCCGCAGAGCAGGATGCTGACGTGACGCTCCTCGTAGGGCAACACCCCATCGCCCAACTCCGGCAGATAGACGCGGCCCACCTCAAAGCTTGCCAGCCGGTCGGTGAAGCGCAGGTTGTGCGCCACGTTTTCCAACGCCGCGATCAACATCGACCGGCGCATGACGCGGCGTTCGGGCGCGCTGGGGTTGGCTAACTCGACGAAGGGCGCGCTGCGGTCACCCCACGCCCCGCGCAACTTGTAATGCGCCTCGCGCGTGGTCAACGGGCGGCCAATCGTCTCCTGCAGCCCGGCATCGACCAGCAGATCACGCACCCGTTCTTCAGCACTGAAGACGGTATCCGTGCGCTGGACGGGCAGTTCATCGGCCAGCAGCGTCGTGCCGACATGCTCATAGCCGATCATGCGCGCCACCTCTTCGGTCAGGTCGGCGGGAATCTGGATATCCAGCCGGTACCAGGGGGGCGTACATTCGAGCAGCGGTTCGTTGTCGCCGCGCGCCAGGGCAAAAGTCGCCTGCGGCCCGGCCTGGGGCGAGACGGCATCCACACGCTTGACGCTGATATCCAAGCGGCGCAGCGCAGCCGCCACCTCGTAGAGTTCCACCGGCATCCCCAACAGGCGGCGCATGTCGCGCTCGGTCGTGTAGACGATGGGCTGTTCCTGGGGCACGGCATAGGCGTCTACCATGCCCGGCACAATGCGCCCACCGGCATAGCGACGCATGAGTTCGGCGGCGCGGCGGGCGGCCAGGTCGTTGAGCGTGGCGGGAATGCCGCGCGCAAAGCGGTAGCTCGACTCGCTGGGCAGGCGCAGCGCGCTGGATGTGCGCCGGTTGTTGATGCCCTCGAAGGTGGCGGATTCCAACAAGACCATACGCGTCTGATCGCCAACCTCGCTCTCCTGCCCGCCCATGACCCCGGCCACGGCAATGGACCCGGCGGTATCGGTGATCATGAGCATCGAATCGTCCAACTGGCGCGTCACGTCGTCCAGCGTGGTGAACTGCTCGCCCGCGGCGGCGCGTCGCACGATAATGGTCGGCTTCTCGTCGCCCACGCGCGCGGCGCGCTGCTTAAGGATCTCATAATCAAAGGCGTGAAGCGGCTGTCCCCATTCGAGCATCACATAGTTGGTGATGTCCACGATGTTGTTGATCGGGCGCATCCCGGCCTTACGCAGCCGGTCCTGCATCCATTGGGGTGACGGGCCGACCGTCACGTCCACAATCATCGTCGCGGTGTAGCGATTGCAGAGTGCGGGGTCGTCGATGCGTACATCCACATAATCGCTCGCCTGGTCATCGCCTGCGGGCGACCATTCGTCGGCGGGCAGATGCAGCGGCGCGCCGGTGAGCGCGGCCACCTCACGCGCGATGCCGATCATGTTGAGACAGCGCGCCATGTCGGGCGTCAGGTCGACTTCGATGATGGTATCGCCCAGATAGTCGCGCAGGGGCATGCCGACAGGCGCATCCTCCGGCAGCAGCAAAATCCCTTCGTGTTCCTCGCTCAACCCCAACTCGCGCTCCGAGCAGACCATGCCCGACGATTCCACGCCGCGGATCTTGGCGGGCTTGAGCTTCTTTTTAGGCCGCGGGCGCTCCTCGCTGTAGGCATCCACCAGGTCGGCCCCGGCACGCGCAAAGGCGACCTTCAGCACAGGCAGCGTGCCGTCCGCCAGGCTCTGGCCGCGATAGACAAAGAGGTTGGGTGCGCCCGTCACCACGCGCTGCGGCGCATCGCCGCCAGTCTCCACATCCACCAGCACCAAGCGGTCGGCGTTGGGGTGGGGCAGGACAGCCACCACCTGGCCGACGTGGATCGTCTCCGCATCCCACCAGTCGCCTACGCGCTCGATGCCGGTCACCTCGATCCCGGCCAGCGTCAACCGTTCAGCCAGGTCGGTCACCGGCATGACGATCTCAACATATTCCTTCAACCACGACAACGGCACTTGCATGATAATTTCCTCAACTAGACAGAGATTCGTACACCAGGTCATGCGCCAGGGCGCGCCATTGGCCCCACCCGTGACGCGCGCCGTTCAGGTTACGCAGGCCCTCGGCAATCTGGGGGACCTGGCTGGGCAGCACGGCGCGGAACCCGCAGATGTTCTCACCCGCATGGCAGACCGGCTGCGCGCCGTTGCTGCGCAGGTGAAAGACATAGCTGGCAAAGGAGACCGTGGACCCTGCGTGTAAAAAGCGATACTGGATCAGCCCCAAAAAACGCGCCGCATAGACCGGCAGCCTGGTTTCTTCCTCGATCTCGCGGAAAAGCGCGCGCTCCACCGGCTCATCCCAGGAGATGCCGCCGGAGGGTAGACGAAAGAGGTTGGCAGGATAATGCGCCTTGGCATGGACCCAGATGCGGCCCGTTTCGTCTTGGATGGCAAAGACGACCTCGGCGCGGCGGTCGCTGTCACTGCGCCAGCGATAGGAATAGATGTATTCGTCGGCCTGCACCGTATAAGTACGCAAGCGGGGCGTGCCATAGCGGGCCGCCAGCGCAGCCACCTCACCTTTCTCAATCATCGGGCGTCTGGTCGCCGGGTCAGCCTGCCTACCGGCTTCGGTGTTGGTTTCTTCATAGTGATGCATAGTCTGCATAGCCGGTCTCCTCAATTCATTCATAGATACGCTCCCGGCGTTCGATCCACCCTGTCACCATCCCTGCGGCCAGCAGCACCCCCACAGTTGCCAGCGAGAGGATGCGGCCAATCGTGCGCGGCGGTGTATCTTCAAAGCGCAACAAAACATAGCCTTCCCCTGTAGGCACAGGGACCGTCATCCGGCCCAGCGTGCCTTCCTCTTCCGGGATGACAGGGAGTTCTTGCACAGGTGCGCCATGCCTGCCGTCGAGCAAATAGGCCTTCCACCCCGGATAGTAAAACTGGTTAAAGACAATGCGCCGTCCCTCCAGCGGCGACCAGTAGAAAACCTCTTCAGAAATCGAATTATGCGCCTCCGAATGAACGACAAAGCCCGTCTGCCTGTCATAGCTTACTGTCGTATAGTCTACCATGGAGGTTACCGGACGCACGGTTTCGCCATCGCGTTCTTGACGAATATACTCGTCGGCGATGGGACTCCACGACGGGATTTCTTTGACCCAAGCGGTGCTGCCCGTCATTTCATCCGACGACTGTTGAAAACGCATCAGCGCGGCCAACCCCACCGGCCCCTCCGCCGGTTCGATGATCTCCACACGCAGCAGCGGATAACTCGCCAGGATGACCAGCGCGGCCACACCCGCCAGCGGCAGCGTCAGCCCCGCACCCGGCGCGGCGTTGGGATCGTAGAAAGCCAGTCCAGCCAGCACGCTCAGGCAGACAGTGGCAACGCTGAACCAACGCCAGGGAAACTGGGCAAACCCTAATACCGTGCCGATTACCGGCAGTTCCCACAGCGGTGCGGTCCACTGGAGCGTCAGCAAGACGGTCACCAGCCCCACAGTGAGCAGACAGGCGACCTCCCAGCGCAACCGGCCCAGGCGTCGCCAGGCAAGGTAGAAGCCCACCCCGGCCAGCAGCAGCGCCACCGCGCCCAGTTGAAACCCCATCGGGTCATCCGGCCCCGGCTCGCTCGCGCCAAAGCCCCAGGCCGGGCTGAACAACTGGAAGAAATAGACAAAGTGACCGCGGAAGCTGTAGCGCCCGTCAAACCATTGATCCTCGCGCACGTACTGGCGTTCCAGCAGCATGGGCAGCCAGAAGACCGCGCTCAACCCCAGCCCGGCCAGCCCGCCCAACGCCGGGGCCAGCGCACGCCGCAGCCCTGCGCCCAGCCTCGATCCCCAAGATAACCGCCCTGCGCCCGGCGGCAGCGCATAGGCCACCAGCAACACCAGCGTATAGACCACCAGGAGCGGCGTAAAGAGCACGATCACCAGGTTGCTGGTCAACATCAGCCCGGCATAGCTCAGCGCACACCCGATCACGGCCCACACGCTGGGGCGGATCACCGCCTGGCGCACGGCCCACAGACAGAGCGGCAGCCAGACAAACGCCATGCTCTCGGCCAGGTTGGCACGCACATAGAGGTTGAGCAGGTGATAGGGCACATAGGTATAGACCAACGCCGCCACCAGCCCGGCCTGCCGTCCCGCCCAAGCGGCTCGTCATTCGCAAGCGGCTCCAAAGCACCGACGAAGAGAAGGCAAAGGAGA
>CAZYQJ010000430.1:0-5232 GCA_964649925.1 uncultured Litorilinea sp. | reverse complement strand
CGGCCGCCTCAGCGGGCGCAGCCTGCAAGAAGCCCTGAGCGGCACGCGCGTGGCCGAAGATGAGCGCAAGGAGCACGTGGCCGACTTCGCCCTCTGGAACGCGGCCAAGCCCGGCGAACCGGCCTGGGACAGCCCGTGGGGTCCCGGTCGCCCGGGCTGGCATATCGAATGCTCGGCCATGTGTCTGCATCACCTGGGCGAAACCATCGACATTCATGGCGGCGGCATCGACCTCGTCTTTCCCCACCACGAAAACGAGATCGCCCAGAGTGAAAGCCTGACCGGCAAACCGCTGGCCCGCTACTGGATGCACAACGGCATGCTGCAACTCGGCGGCGAAAAAATGAGCAAGTCGCTGGGCAACCTGGTCACCATCGACGAGTTTCTCAGCAAGCACAGCCCCGACGTGCTGCGGATGTTGATCTTTACCGGCCACTATCGCAAACCTGTGGTCTTTAACGACGAAACGCTCAGCAGTGCAGAGCGCGCCCTGGCCCGTCTGCGCAGCGCGCTGCGCCCGTCATCCGGGAACAAGACCACCGGCCCCGAAGCGGATGCGCTGCGCCAGGCGACTGAAAACGCACGTGCGGCCTTTATCGAAGCGATGGACGACGACTTCAATACCAGCAACGCCCTGGCGGCGCTCTTTGAGTTGGTACGCGCCATCAACACCGGGCGCGACGCGGGCGTCACCGGCCCCTTCTATCAGGCCGCACAGCGCACCCTGCAGCAGCTAGCCGGTGTCCTGGGGATGACCCTCAGCGACCAGGCCGCCGACAACGGAAACGAGATGGCCGCGCGGCCCTTTATCGACCTGCTGGTCCAGGTGCGCGCTGACCTGCGCGCCGCCAAGCAGTGGGCGCTGGCCGACAAGGTGCGTGACGGGCTGAAGGAACTCGGCGTGGCCCTGGAAGATACGCCGGACGGCACCCAGTGGCGCTATCAAGAGCCATAACCCTATGAGCGAACTGATCTATGGCCGCCGCGCCGTACTGGAGACCTTGAGAGCGGCGCGGCGGCGTTTCTACCGGCTATGGATAGAGGGCAATGCACAATCCGCGCCGACCGGCATCATGGCCGACATTGTGGCCGCGGCGCAGGCTGCCAACGTGCCGGTGCGTACCATCAAAGGTGGGTTGTTTGACAAACTTGCCCAGCAGCAGGCCAACGCCCAAGGTGTCGCCCTGGAGGTGGAAGACTATCCCTATGTGGCGGTAGACGACATCCTGGCGCACGCACACAGCCAGGGCGAGCCGCCGCTCCTGCTCATCCTGGACCACCTGCAGGACCCGCAAAACTTAGGCACGCTGATCCGCACGGCCGAGGCGATGGGCGTTCACGGCATCATCCTACCCGAACGCCGCGCCGCACGCGTCACGCCCGCGGTCAGCAACAGCAGCGCCGGGGCAGTCGAACGGATGCGGGTGGCACAGGTGACCAACCTCAACCGCACGATTGACGACCTCAAAGCAGAGAATGTCTGGATAGCCGGGCTGGAAAGTGACCCGGCGGCCCCGCTGGTCGATAGTGCCGACCTGCGCGGCGCGCTGGCTGTGGTTGTGGGCAGTGAGGGTAGCGGCCTGAGCCGCCTGACGCGTGACAAGTGTGATTTCCTGGTGCGGCTGCCCACCGTGGGCGAAGTCGAAAGCCTCAACGCCGCGGTCGCCGGAAGCATCGTCCTCTACCTGGCACGCCAGGCGCGCCATACGCCGGAGCCCGGTTCGCGTACGTGACACCATGAACGCCAGATTGATCGATCCCCACGGTCCTGCATGGAGCGCAGAGATCGACCGGATTGGCGCACTGCTCCGAGCAGGGCAAAACCCCACCCTCTTTCCCTACCACTTTTTGCAGGTCGTCCTGCCCAGGTTGGGCGGGAGCATCGTCCGTCTGGAGCAAGATTCGACCCCGTTTGGTGTGGGGTTTTTGTTCCCGCGCAGCCTCAAACCAGCCCCTGGCGGCAATGGCTTCTCGCAGTCGGCGTACCGCCGCGAATATACCCTACGCTATCACTCGCTGGGCGATCCCCCCTCCCCCAGCCAAATCCAGCAGATCGCTCAGGCGGTACGCAGCCACTTGCAGGGCGCTCACGTCGTCTACTATGATCCCCGCGGCCCGCACCGGTATGAGCCGACCGATGAGGCCGTTGGGGCTGTTCACATTGGCCACCCAGATGCCCATGAAGCCGCACAGACGCGCGCGCTCTACGAACGTATTTGGGGCAGCCCTGCCGAATTCCTCTACCCGTCCGATATCTACAGCGCCGAGTTTGGTGCGGGGACAGGGCTGGTGGCACGCGTGGACGGCAGGCTGGCGGCTTTTCTCTTTGGCTTCTACAAGTTCGACGGGCCGCCGCTGCCCGCCGACTGGTCCGCCCGTTTTCAAGGGGTGCTGCGGCTCGAATCGCAAGTCATGGGCGTGCTGCCCGACTTCCGCGGCATGCGCATCGGCAACCTGCTCAAACGCGTCCAGGCCCAATATGCCTGGGATCAGGGCATCGGCGTCATTCACTGGACGGTGGACCCGCTGCAGTTTCCCAACGCCGCGCTCAACTTTGGGCTGCTGCGCGCTCTGGCCTTTCATCACTACCCCGACTATTATCCCTTCCGCAACGACCTCAACCGTGTCCCGGCCTCACGCTTTGGGCTGACCTGGCTGGTCGGCACCGCGCGCGTGCGCAACGTCCCGCTGACGGGTACGCGCTCGCTGATCCTGGACCTGGCGCGGCAGGCCGACATCCAGCGCGTCAACTGGGGGATCGACGAGGTAAACTACAACGCCGACCAGCCTTTTATCGCCATCCAAATCCCGACGGATTGGACCGGGCTACAGCAGCATGCCATCGCCAAAGCCATGCAGTGGCGCGAGGTCAGCGACCGCATCTTTGCCCACTATGTGGGGATGCAGCCGGGCCAGTATGTCATCACTGGGGTTGCCACCGATGGGGATGACCGGTTTCTGATCGGCCAGCGCGTGGATGATGCGCTGTGGGAACACCTGGGGCATGTGGGCGACTAGCGCCACCCTTTTGTTTTACGCCCCAGGCTGTAGGAGATCGGCCAAGATCTGTTCGACGGTTTCTTCTGGCGACTGGTGTGTGCTGTCTATCCAGAGACCTTCACCCGCCAGCGTCGTGCGCAGGGCGTGGTCGAGGTAACGCGCCCATGCGTCCCCCAACAACTGTTTGGGACGGGTTTCATCGCGCGCCCGAACGGCATCCAGACCCGGTGCCAGGACAACCAGCGAAAAGGGATAGCCTCGCATTTCCTCTTGCAAGTGCTGCCACCGATCACCAAGAATGATGTCGTCCAGCACCGCGGTAAACCCTGCATCATAGAATGAGCGGCCCAACAGGCACATGTGCTTGAGGCGCAGCCGCAGTTGGCGCGCCGCTTCCCCGCGCGGCTCGCCAGGCTCCTGCACCCCCTCAGCGCCAGCCACGATCATCTGCTGCAGCACATCGGCTTCGACATGCGCCCCGCGCCGAAACCGCCTGGCAAGCAGCCGCCCGACCGTCGATTTTCCAGCGGCCTGCACGCCTGTGATGACGACGATCCTCGGCTGGTCCCAAAAGGATGGCGTTGGGGACACCACTTGCTGCTTAACCTGCGGCTCAGGGCTTGACTAGGTTGTCTGCGTGCTGCCGGGTGTATCGACCATCTCTTCGTCGCCCGCTTCCGCCAACCGGCTCATATGGATCAGCGATTCCTCTGGATGGTCGGCCCATGACCAGCCCATGTGCCGCACAATCAAGGCGATGACACAGGCCACCACGCTGATGATCGCGATCCACTGGGCGGTTGCCATCTGGCCGATCACCCAGGCGTCAGGGCGGAACATCTCCACCCAGAAGCGTCCCAGCGGGTAGGCGATCAGGTAAAGCAAGGTCGCATCGCCCCGGCGCAGCCGTTCGCCAAACCGCCAGAGGATAAAGGCCAGCAGGCCGAACATCGCCAGGTTCCACAACGCCTCATAGAAGAAGGTCGGGTGAAATCCGTGGGTGGCATACCAGTTGATGGTCTCGGTGGTCAGGTCGGGGAAGCCGCACGGCTGGATGTCGGCGGGCAAATTGGGCGGCAGTTGGCAGGGATAGCGCGGGTTGATGTGAAATGCCCAGGGCGCATTGCTCGGCGGGCCGTAGAGTTCCTGGTTGACGAAATTGCCCATGCGCCCCAACGCCTGCGCCACCAGTACATTCGGCGCAATGTAATCTAGAAAGCGTACAGGGTTGAGTTTGTTGATCCAACAGTAGATGGCGATGGCCAGCGTACCGCCCACCAGCCCGCCATAGATGCCCAGCCCGCGAAATCCCCCATCCCAGAAATTGATGATATCCAGCGGGTTTTCGCGATAATAAGCCCAGCCCAGCCCGTCGGCGGGTGAGCTAAAGACGTGGTAGAGCCGTGCGCCAATGATCCCGCCGATCAGCGACCACGCCAGGATATTCCAGATATGGTCGGGGTTATCACCGGCGCGCGCGGCGTAAAGGCTGGCGATCCACGCCGCCAGTACCGCGCCGCCGACAATGAAGACGCCGTACCAGTGCAGCGAGAAAGGCCCAATTTCGACAATGACCGGGTTCATACCGTCACTCCTTTTGTGCGTACTCCAATACGCATCGGCAAGACTGCGCCCTAGTATAGTGGGGGTGTCGTGGAATCACCAAGCATGGGGGCCGGTGGGATGGTGTTTGGGTGTCGTTTTGTGCCTGGCAGGATGCAGCACGCCGCCGCGCCCCACAGCCACCCCCACCCCGGCGGCTGAGGTTCCGGCCTTTGTCACCGCGCCCGCCGCCGAAGCCCTGCCCCCCCTGGTCATGGCGGAACGTCAGGCCGCCCACTCCGGCGACATCGCCGCCCTGGCGCAGCTTTGGGCCGCCGATGCCCGCATCGTCGATGGCCGCGGCACGCCCGAACCTGACGACGACTATCACTGGTCAGGCCGCGCCGCTGTGCTGGATCGTTACCGGCTGGCCGTCTTTCCCAGCCCGCCGCCGCCGTTGAACGAGGCCGACCTGCAGGCTGCCTCCATCCAGATCGACGGCGACCAGGCGACCCTCCAACGCAACGGCGACCGCTGGCGTTTTGTGTATCAGGACGGTCGCTGGTGGCTGTTGGCGCTAAGCTACCCCTAGAAGGGTGCGCCCCGCTCCAACCAGGTCTTGAGCGTGACGCCTACACGCCCCAGGCTCTCGGGGTCCAGCCGGTCCAGCGTGTCCGCCAGCGTATCCCG
>CAZYQJ010000429.1:0-5233 GCA_964649925.1 uncultured Litorilinea sp. | reverse complement strand
CGTTGTTGCATCTTTTTCGATGTGTGTTGAAGGTACAGTGCGTGTATGGAACCGGCTCAGGATGTCTGATCTTCGCCGGAACTGCGCCCGCGCGACCGGCGGCGTCGGCGACGGCTTTTCCCGCTGCTGCCGGTATTGTTTGCCTGGGGTTCGGGTGCGCTGGCTTCCTCTTCGTCCGTACTTTGGGCGTCCATCTGCCGCCGCAGGCGTGCGTTGTCGGCATCAGCGCTGGCGCGGCGTTTGGCTGTACAGCCGCCGCAGGTGCTGCAACTTCCGCCGCTGCTGCTCTTGCTGCTCATCAGGTCGGACACGGAAAACTCGGTAAGCGCCATGTTTTCTAGCATGACGGTCACCGATTCTTTGAGCGGATGCACATGGCGTACCCGGCCTACACCCTGAGGCGTGACGACCTCTGCGCCCAGTTTGGGCATCTTGCGATTCTGCTCTTTGTAATAGGCATCCTCATAGGAGAGACAGCAAAGCAGCCGACCACAGACGCCGCTGATCTCGTCGGGGTTGAGCGGTAGCTGCTGGTTCTTTGCCATGCGGATACTGACCGGGGAGAACTCGCGCAGCCAACTTGTGCAGCATAGCTGGCGGCCACACTTGCCCACGCCGTCGAGCAGCTTGGCCTCATCGCGCACCCCAATCTGGCGCATCTCAATGCGCGTGCGAAAGACGCGTGCCAGTTCCCGCACCAGATCGCGGAAATCTACCCGCGTCTCGGACGAGAAATAGATGAGCAAGCGCCCCCCGTTGTAGTTGTACTCACAGCGTACAATCTTGATATTGAGGCCGCTTTCTTGCGCCTTGGTGCGGCAGATTGCAAGGGCTTCCCGCTCTTTGTGTTCCCACTGATCTTTTTGCACCAGGTCCCAGGAATTGGCACGGCGCACAATGCTCTTCATCTCGCCCACGACCTCGGATGGGTCGATCTCATGGGGCGGCTGGATCACCTGGGCGACTTCCTGCCCCTTGGCCGTATCCACGATGACGTACTCGTTGGGGGCTAGATTCAGTAAATCGCCTGGGTCAAAGTGATATAACTTGGTTACGGGCTTAAACTGAATCCCGACAACAACAGGCATAGATCTATTCTTCTTTCTCCGCTTCTGCGTCCTGGAAAGCGATGCGCCATGTGTCCTCTGCTGTGCCTACAGGGCATCCGCATGGGGAAGACGCAAGACCAGGATATCCAGGGCCAGGCGGGTATTGACTGTATGATGTAAATAGCCGTCGATGCGCTGTAGTGTATAGAGATAGTCGCGCACCGCGGTGGGCGACAGGGCCGCAGCCTGGCGAAGGAGTTGGGGCTGCTGGTCGACATTACTACAGGCATCAAGGCAACCGGTTTGGGCCAGGAGCACATCGCGCCACCATCCGGCCCAGAGTTCCAACATAGCAAAAAGCTGTTGGTTGTCGCGCCCGCTGGCTATCTGTTCGGCAAAGCGCAGCCGTTCAACGGCCCCAGCGGTCACCAGCTTCCAGAGCTGCGCCAGCTGGTCGATGCGGCGGCTTGCGCCTTCTGGGTCCGCGCGCTGGGCAACGGCCCAACCCAACCGGCCATTAGACAGGCGGGCCAGCAATTCGGCCTCCTCACGTTCGACCTGCCAACCTTCCTCCAACGCCTGCTGGATCACCGGCACAGGCAGGGGGCGCAGTTCAATCACCTGGCAGCGGCTCAGGATGGTGGGCAGTACGCTGCTGCGGTCCAGGGCCGTCAGGAGCAGAACAACCGATTCGGGCGGTTCCTCCAGCGTTTTGAGCAGCTTATTGGCAAAGCTGTCATTCGCTGTATGCGCGTCTTGAATCAGAAAGACCCTGCGCCCGGCCTCCACGGGACGCAGCGCCGCTTCGTGGATTAGTTCGGCGGCTTGCTCCACCTTGATCGTGCCGTCGGCGCGATCCACTGCGCCCGTCTTGTCACGCGGCTGCACCAGCCGGAAATCCGGGTGGCTGACGCGCGCCATGAGTTGGCACGACCGGCAAACTCCACAGGGCCGGCTGCCATCCCCGTTACACAACAGGGCTTGGGCGAAGGTTCGCGCCAGGGTGCTCTTACCCACTTGAGGGGGGCCTAGAAAGAGATAGGCATGACGTGGCCCGGCGGCCTGGGGAGCAAGCGTACGCTGCAACAAGTGAACGGCCCATTCATGGCCGTAAATCGGCCAGACCTTCTGGCCTGCCAAAGAGGATGCAGCAGACATGTTCTCAATTTTAACATAGACAGGCCGCGCTTACAAACCAGAAAATATGCAAAGCGTGGCACGCCAGCCTGTGCTATAATATCTGCTATGGCTGTTGGGCAGCGTACCCCGATTTCCCCAGAGCAAGGTATGGGTGTTTGGCTCAGCCTGTTGTTGATGGTGGCCTTGTTATTGACAGCGTGTGGCGACCGTTCTAACGCCGCGCCTACGTCCACCCCAGTCCCTACGGAATCAACACCCGATGCGGCAGAGAGCAGCGATGACCCTGCGCCCGTCGTGGATGAGATGCGCCAGCTTGTCATGTGGCTGCCTGCCTTCAGCCACTATGCAGCGGGGGATGCTGCCGGGGATGTGCTGCAAACGGCCATCCTCCAGTTTCAACAGACGCACCCCGGGTTAGTGGTTGAGGTACAGGTCAAGGCGGAGAGCGGTGTGGCCGGGATCTGGCCCTATCTACGTGCAGCCCAGTCCGTTGCGCCGACTGTCTTACCCGACCTGGTATTGATCAACACACAGCATCTGTGGCAAGCCGCCGACCTGGGCATGGTCGCGGCGCTCGATGAAGCCGACCTCGAAGCGTTGGGGGATTTCTATGCCGCTTCGGCGGAGAGTGTGCGCTATGACTCACAGATCCTAGGGATTCCCTACACGGTGGATGTGGCGCATGTGATCTATGATGGCTCTGATCTAAACGCTGCCCCGCTCACCTGGGAGGAATTGCTGGAGGAGGCCCCGGTCTATTTATTCCCCGGCAGCAGTGTCGAAGGACAGATCAATTTACATATGGCGGCGCAATATCGCGGGGCCGGTGCGGCGTTGGCGGAGGTCAACCCTGCCCCGAATCTGGAGGCGGCGCAGGCCTATTTCGAATTTCTCTCTAGCGCGCGGCTTCAAGGGGTGATCCCGCCTCAGGCTGTGGAATGGGGGACATTCTCAGCAGTCTACAGCGCGTATCAACAAAACCCCAGTGGGCTGGCGGCCGTTCTGGGGACTACGATGTTGAGCAACAATGTCCTTGTGGGGCTGGAGGACGCACAGATGCGTTATGCCCCGCTGCCAACGCGTGACGGCCAATCCGCCGCGATGATCGATAGTTGGGCGTTTGCCGTGCTGACGCAGGACGATGAACGCCAGGCATTGGCGTTGGCGCTGATACAGACGTTGCTCGAACCAAGCGTGCATGGAAGATGGAGCCGGTTTGCAGACCAGTTGCCCAGCCGCCGCAGCGCGCTAGCTGAATGGGATCTGTCCGACCCGTATCAAGCGTTTTTGCAGACCCAGCTTGAGGCTGCCGAGCCGCTTCCCAATGGCCGCGCCTTTGCTGATTTTGCGCGGCGGCTGCAATCCGGCCAAACTGCGATCTTGCGTGGAGACATGACGCCCGAAGAAGCGCTTCGCGCCCTGGGCGGCGCACCCTGAAACAAACAGGGGGACGGACCCAGTGATTGGATCCATCCCCCTGTAGGTGGTCGTAAGTGGACGATGCTTAGCGAATCTCGACCACTGCGCCTTCGGCTTCCAGCTTGGCCTTGGCATCCTGTGCCGCTTCCTTGCTGACGGCTGTGAGCAGCGTGGAAGGGGTGCTTTCCACGACTTCCTTGGCCTCCTTGAGGCCCAGCGGGGTCAGGGTGCGCACGACCTTAATCACGTTGATCTTCTTGGCGCCGCCGTCGGTCAGGACGACGTCGAATTCGGTCTGTTCCTCAGCGGCCTCTGCCGGGGCAGCCGCTGCCGGGCCTGCTGCGGCCATGGCTACCGGCGCCGCGGCGCTGACGCCCCACGACTCTTCCAACATCTTGACCAGTTGGGACGCCTCCAGCAAGGACAGGCTGTCCAGTTGTTCCTTGATGGCCTGCAAATCTGCCATTTTTGAATTGCCTCCTAATGCAATTAATCGAGTTCGTTACACGTACACAGGTTCATCCGGTGCAGACGGCCATCAAGCCGCTTCTGCACCCTGTTGCTTTTCGACGTAGGCGTTGATGACACGCACCAGGCTTGCGGCTGGAGCGTTGAGCATCCGGGCCAGGCTGCCCGCAGGGGCGTTGATCGCACCCAACACCGAAGCCAATGTCTCTTCGCGGGTCGGCAGATCGGCCAGCGCTTCGGCGTTCTTGGGGTCCAGCACTGACGTGCCCAACAGCGCGCCGCTGATCTCCCCGACCCTTTCGGCCTTGATCCAGTCCGTCAGACCTTTGACCCCGCGGCCAATGTCCTCGCCGACAAAGGCGACAGCTTTCGGCCCGGTCAGCAGTTCTTCCGGCTGTGGCAGCCCTGACTCTTGCAGCGCCAGCGCAAAGATCGAGTTCTTCACCACCATGTAGCCGGTGTTCTGCTCGCCCAACTTGGCGCGCAGCGAAGCCAGATGGGGAACGGAAAGTCCCCGGAAGTTGGTGAAGACCAAGGCCGATGACTGCTGGATGTGCTGCTTGTACAGTTCGAGCAATTCTGCCTTCTTTTCTCGGGTAATGGCCAAGCGACATCCCTCCTTTCTTCAGATTCTCTCAAACAGGCTGCGGCGGTCTTGAAAGGCTTTTGCCTCCGTTCTTCCCGCGCAACCGCAAAAGAAAACCGCGCCTTCTGCAAGACAGAGGCGCGGATCAATCCCAAGTGGCAGGCGAGGCGGTCGCCGCTAACGGCCACACAACCCAGCCGGTTGTTTGGTGTTTCCCTCTTGCCTCGGCAGGCCCCCGCCGGTAGTGGCGGGAATTAAGCAATGCGCCTGCTGTCTTGAGCATGGGGGCCGTCCAGCGCTGGACGGCCACACGATTCGGTTACGGTGGTGCATTATACCCCGGCTGTGGTTTGTTCCCAAATCAACAGCCGGGGAAAACAGTGCTTCTTTGCTTAGAAGTCGTCAGGGTGCAGGGCGCTGGCGCTGCCGATATCTACCTTGATGCCAGGTCCCATGGTGCTGGTGACAGTCACCTTGCGCAGATAGACGCCCTTGAGCGCCGCGGGTTTGGCGGCCACCACGGCCTCCATCAGCGCGGCCATGTTCTTCATCAGCTTTTCAGGCTCAAAGG
>CAZYQJ010000428.1:0-5246 GCA_964649925.1 uncultured Litorilinea sp. | reverse complement strand
TCTGATAGATCACCCCTGTCTGCCACCACTGATAACCATTGACTAACGCCACGACTGAATTTCCTCCCGTTAAGAGTCGTCTAATGGCTCGACCTTCCAGTGCTGGACATCCCATGTCAGGCTGCCCCAGCGGTTGACGGTATTGCCGCGCAGCCGGGTAGAGACGCCGTAGCCCTCCGGAAACAAATAGAAATGCACCTGCGGCACGTCCTCCGCAATCAGGCGCGCCAGGTCGCAATAGGCTGCCCTGCGCACCTCCATGTCCACGGTGCTGGCGGCCCGCTCGATGGCGGCATCCGCTTCGGGGTTGACCCAGCGCGTATAGTTGCCGCCGCCCAAGTTCTCCGGCGACGGGATCGAGGCAGAATGGTAGGTCGTCGAGATCACCGCCTGCGGCTCGATGGGCAGGCTGGCGTCATAGAGCAGCATGTCAAACTCGCCCAACTTACGCGGCGCGCCGTCAGTGTAGGAACCAAACATCACCTCCGGCGGAAGATTCTCTACCAACACCTCCACCCCCACGGCAGCCATTTGATTCACCAGCGCGTCCTCCAGATCGACCAACGGCTGAAAACCGCTGTACCCCTGCAGGCGCAGGCTCAGGCGCGTGCCATCCTCGGCGTGCATTGCCCCCTGCGCCACGCGCACCCCATCCTCGCCTTCAACCCACCCGGACTCTTCCAGCAACATCTCTGCCCGTGCTTCGCTGTAGCGGTAGAGGCGTTTTTGGTCGCACTGATACCATCCATAGGCAAACGGGGTGGTGGCCTGGGTTGTGCCTGGGTTCACCTGAAAGACAATCGCCCCATAGTTGATGGCATGGGCCAGCGCCTGGCGCACACGCAGATCGCCCAGGATAGGGTGAGGTGGGTCGGCCCCTGGCTCCCCATCGTCAGGCTGGCTCAGGTTGAAACGCAGCGCCATGTTCCAGTTTCCCGGCACTTCCTGCAAAGTGGCCGCGCCCGCCATCAGGTCATCATAGACCGCTTTGGTCTCTCCTGGCAGAAGTTGCATCTCGGCGGAGCCGGATGCCATCAACGCCAGTTGCGCGCCAGGGTCAGGCACGATCTGAAAGACCAGCCTGTCCAGGAAGGGTTGGTCGGGCTGATGGTAATAGGGGTTGGCCGCCATGACGATAGTCTCACCCGGCGTCCAACTCTCCAGCACAAACGGCCCCGCGCCGACCACCGGCTGCATGTTCCAGGCCCAGTTCAACATCTGCCCTGGGTCGCCGGTAGCATGGCGCGGCAGCAGGCCGAACATAAACTGCTGCAGGTAGCCCAGGTTCATCTCGCGGTACTCTACCACCGCGGTCAACTCGTCGGGGGTCTCAATGGATTCGATCAGGTGAAAGGGAACGGCGGGCACTGCGCCGCTGTCGGGGTGTGAGACAGCTTCCCAAGTGAATTTGATATCATCTGACGTGATCGGGTGTCCATCCGACCAGCGCAGCCCGGGGCGCAGTGTCCAGGTCACGCGCTTGAGATCTTCCGACACGCCGCCGTTGGCCAAGGTGGGCAGTTTCGCCGCCAACACTGGCACATATTGGCCATCCGCGTCCACCGTCGCCAATGGGCCGGTGAGGGCATCGGCCACCTGGCGCACAATCGGAGACGCGGCCAAATACTGGTTCAACGTTCCGGGGTCCTCCGGGATCACCAGCACCGCTTGGCTGGGTGCAACCGGGGTCGCCGGGCCGGTTTCCACAGGAGACTCCCCGCTATTTTCCGCTCCTTCCGGCCCGCACGCGGCGAGACAGAGCGCAGCCAGCAGCGCCACCACCAGATTGCGCAGCCAGAGATACGGGGTCATCCGCACCCCTCCTGAGGAGAGACATGTCGTGCCATGAGATGTGAGTCAATCTAGTCTATCTTATCTGTGGTTTCTGTATGCAGGTGTACACATAAAGGGTACCCCTACTCCAGTTATAGCCCCCTCCCCATGCTTCGTCAATTCTACTGTTAGCATAGCATGGCGGTTCAACGCCGACTGCACGCCCGCCCGATGTTCAGCCGCCGCGAAGAAACCGCTCCAATAAAAAACTGGGGAGCGCAGCCTGCCCACCGCTCCCCAGCCGGAATCGTCTATCTAGTGTCCGCCCGCAGCGGGTGGATACGCCCGCTACTGCGCCTTGATCTCCGTCCAAATACGCTCGTAGAGCGCCGTTGTCTCGCCCACGTCGGCAATGAACTCCATCCGGTCCAGCACGTCCTCCGGCGGGTAGATGCCGGGGTCATTCCTGATCTCGTCGACGATCATGGGCAGCGCCGCTTCGTTGGAGCTGGCGAAGTGGGTGAAATTGGTGACCATCGCGCCGATCTCCGGGTCCAGCAGATAGTTGATCAACACCTCGGCAGTATACGGGTTGGGGGCCGAAGCGGGCACAGCCAGGTTGTCGGTGAAGATCGTCAACCCTTCCTCCGGCACAGCAAAGCCGAGGTTGCGCCCCTCGCTTTCGGAGATCGCCAGATAGATGCTGCCGTTCCACGCCAACGCCAGTGAAGTCTCCTCACTGACCAGCAGATCGTCAAAGGTATCACTGTCAAAGGTCAACACATAGGGCTTAACCGCCAGGATCACCTGCTTGGCCTCCTCCAGTTGCGCCGGGTCGGTGCTGTTGAGGCTGTAGCCCAGATACTTCAGCGCCGCGCCGATCACCTCACGCCCGTCGTTGAGCAGCGAAATCTTGCCCGCATATTGGGCGGCCTGTTCCGGGTCAAAGAGCGTCGCCAGGCTGGCCGGGGGCGTGTCGAACACGTCCGCATCATAGCCGATGCCGGTCGTCCCCCACTGATAGGGCACGGAGTAACGGTTGCCAGGGTCATAGGAAGGCTCACGGAAACGGTCTGCCAAGTTCTCCAGGTTGGGGATATTGGCGTGGTCCAGTTCCTTCAACAGCCCCAACTGCATCATGATCGTCACCATATAATCGCTGGGCACAATCACATCATACCCCGTTGCACCTGCCTGCAACTTGGCAAGTAGGTCCTCGTTGCTGGAAAAGGTGTCATAGACCACCCGCACCCCGCACTCCTCCTCGAACATTGTCAGGATTTCGGGGTCGATGTAATCGGTCCAGTTATAGAAACTGACCGAATCGCTGAGTCTGCTGGGGTCGCCACAGCGTTCGCTTGTCACCGCCGCAGCGTCACCACTGCTGCTCTGCGGTTCTCCTTCCGGCGCAGCCGCCGGGGCCTGGCTGCAGGCCCCCAGGATGAGGACTGCCAGCAGCAAGACCAATCGCTTCATCGCCATCTCCTTATCTGTGAACCTAGCTATGAACAGAGGTGTGAACAGCCCTACACCGACTTGCGCTGCAGCGCCAGCGATGCAAAGACCAATAACATCGACGCACCCAGCATCAGCGTGCTCAGCGCGTTGATCTCCGGCGTGATCCCGGTCTTGACCATCGAATAGATCCGCAGCGGCAGCGTCGTGCTGCCCGGCCCGCTGGTGAAGAAGGTGATCACAAAATCGTCCAGGCTCAACGTAAACGCCAACAGCGCCCCAGCCAAGATGCCCGGCATGATCAGCGGCAGCGTCACATAGCGGAACGTCTGCCACTCATTGGCGTACAAATCGCGCGCCGCCTCTTCCAGCGAATTATCAAAGTCGGCCAGACGGGCACGCACCGTCACCGCTACGAACGACACATTGAATGCCACATGCGCCAGGATAACCGTTCCCAACCCCAATGAGAAGGGCATCCCAATCCGGCCCAGGATCTGACCGGCCTGGACAAAGAAGAGCAACAGCATCACTGCCATGGCGATGTCGGGAATAATGATCGGCAAATAGAGGACGCTGTCCAACGCCGTCTTGCCGCGGAAGCGGTAGCGTTCCAGCCCCAATGCCACCAGCGTCGCCAGCACCGTGCTGACGATAGTGCTGGCAAACGCCACGATCAGACTGTTGCGCAGCGCCAGCGCGATGGCCTCATTCTGAAACAGCCGCACATACCAGCGCAGGCTGAAGCCTTCCCACTGGCCGACATAACGCCCATCGTTAAAGCTAAAGATCACCAGCACGACAATGGGCGCATAAAAGAACAGAAAGACCAGCCAGGCATTGCCCGCCAACAGCCGCTCGGTCAGGCTGCGCCGCCGCACCTGCACCTGTGACGAAGGCTGATCCATGGTTGTGGGCGCGACCGAAGTCGCCGAAGGTGAGAGCGTCATAGCGCGCGCCCTCCTTTCCGAAAGTAAACCAGCGTCGCGGCCAGCACGGCCAGCATCAGCAGCACGCTGAAGGCCGATCCAAACGGCCAGTCCCGCGCCGTTAGGAACTGGCTCTGGATCAGGTTGCCGATCATCACCGTCTTGGCCCCGCCCAACAGGTCAGGCGTGACAAACGCGCCCAACGTCGGAATAAAGACCAAGATGCTCCCGGCAATCACCCCCGGCATACTCAACGGCAGCAGCACGCGCAGAAACGCCTGCCGCCCGTTGGCGTACAGGTCATGCGCCGCTTCCATCAGGCTGAAATCGATGCGGTCGATAGCAGCGTAAAGCGGCAGCACCATAAAGGGCAGATAGCCGTAGACCAGCCCCACCATCACCGCGCCGTCGTTGAAGATCAACGGCAGCGGCTCGCGGATGATCCCCAGATAGAGCAGCAGCCCGTTGATCGGGCCATCGTTCCCCAAGATCACACGCCAGGCATAGGTGCGAATCAGGAAGTTCGTCCAAAAAGGGACCATCACCAAGATCAGCAGCAGGTTGCGCCAGCGCAGGCTGGAGAGCCGCGCCACATAATAGGCAAAAGGATAGGCCAACAACAGGCAGATCACGGTTGTCACTGACGCAATGACAAAGCTGCGCCACAGGATGCTCAGATAGAGCGGGTCAATCACCCGCACATAGTTCTGAAGGTTGAACTCCCATACCAACTGCCCATAGACGCCGCGCTTCAAAAAGCTGTAGACCAGCAGGATCAACAGCGGCACGACAAAGAAGAGCAGCAGGAAAAGCGCCGCCGGTCCTACCAACACACCCAACTGGGTTTTGTCCGCTTTACGAACAGGTTGTATCTGTGTGCTCATGGGCGGTTACTCGGTGAGCAGGCTGGCGTTGTGAGCGCGCCACGCCACATAGACGGCATCGCCCACCGCGGCGCTGGCCGCGGTTCCGGTATAATCTTCGTTCTGCTGGCGCGCCGTCACCATCACGCTGCCCGGCAGTTCCACGTCATAATAGGTGTCCGTGCCCAAATAGACGATATTCTTGACCGTCCCTTCGAACACATTC